>NZ_JBFXHE010000406.1:0-4045 GCF_050177295.1 Desulfobacter sp. | reverse complement strand
CCAGATTAAGGCAAACATTGATTATTATCTGGCCAATGCCCGGGTGGTCCGCCAGACCATGACAGAGCTTGGGTTTGACCATGTAGGCGGCGAAAATGCCCCATACATCTGGATTGACGGCAATGGCAGGGATTCCTGGGAATTCTTTGATCTCCTGCTGGACAAGGCGGGCGTGGTCTGCACTCCGGGCCAGGGCTTTGGCCGGTGTGGCACCCAGTACATAAGAATTTCTGCATTTAACAGCCCTGAAAATGTAGCCAAGGCCATGGCCCGTGTAAAAGACGTTTTAAAATGACCGGTTTTTTCAAAGTAAAATCCCTGGGCGACGTCCTGGGGATGACCCGGCTTTTCTCCCCTGTGGGCATGGAAGAGCTGCACACCCTGGATGCCTTTTCAAGGGTTCTTGCCAAGGATCTGGTTGCCGGCGAAAATCTGCCCGGATTCAGGCGCTCCTGCATGGATGGATATGCGGTGAACGCTGCGTCCACCTTCGGGGCGTCGGAATCCGGACCTGCGTGGCTGAGCATTAAGGGTACAATTGCCATGGGCGATATTCCGGACTTTGAACTGGCACGGGGAGAAGCCGCCCGGATCTCCACCGGCGGCATGCTGCCTGCTGGTGCAGATGCGGTTGTGATGGTGGAGCACACCGAGGCAATAGACGAACAGTCCATTGAAATCTATAAATCCGTGGCCCCGCTGCAGCATGTGATTGATGTAACCGAAGATTTTGCAAAGGGGCAAACCGTCATTGAAAAAGGCCGTCTGATGCGACCCCAGGAAATCGGCCTGGCTGCGGGGTTGGGGCACACCCGAATCTGGACATATAAGGTGCCCAGGGTGGGAATCATCTCCACCGGGGATGAAGTGATTCCTGTGGATAAATCACCTGAACCCGGCAAGATACGCGATATTAATTCTTATTCTTTGTCTGCCCTGGTGACCCAGGCAGGGGGCGAGCCTGTTCGGTACGGCATCGTAAAAGATGATCCAGACGCTTTGAAATCCGTGTGTAAAAAAGCCTTGGCCCACACGGACATGGTGCTGCTTTCCGGCGGCTCCTCTGTGGGCACAAGGGATTATACGGTTGAGGTACTGTCAAATCTTCCGGATACGGAAATTCTGGTCCACGGTATTTCCGTAAGCCCTGGCAAGCCCACCATCCTGGCGCGCTCCGGTCACACGCCGATGTGGGGGCTGCCCGGCCAGGTGGTCTCTGCCATGGTGGTATTCCAGGTCGTGGTGACGGCGTTTCTCCACCGCCTAAGGGGATTGTCCCGGCCGGTTCTCCAGGTGAAAACATCGGCCCGGTTGTCCCGAAATCTGGCATCTTCCCAGGGTAGGCGGGATTTTATACGCGTGGTGCTGGAGGAAGATGGCCGGGATCTTGTGGCCCGCCCCATTCTTGGCAAATCAGGATTGATCCGGACCATGGTCCAGGCGGATGGGCTGCTTGAGATCGGTGAGCACGTAGAAGGCTTGGAAAAAGGCAGCATGGTGGATATCATCCTGTTAAAATAGAAAGGGCTGTATGGAAACAAAACGTAATGTCTATTTAAATATGGTTGGAATTGAGGAGGCCCTGGAGTGCTTGTTCGAAAAATTCGGTCATCTGGAAACAGGGGTACAGACCCTGGATGTGGTACAGGCCCGGAATAGGGTTTTGGCGGCACCTGCTGTGGCTGCCATATCTTCTCCGAATTTTCATGCCGCAGCCATGGATGGTGTGGCTGTGGATGCCAAATCCACCTTCGGAGCAAGTGATGAAGCCCCAAAGTCGTTGACTATTGGAAAAACCGCGTTCTGGGTCAATACCGGCCATGTGCTCCCCGAGGGGACCAATTCAGTGATCATGATTGAAAACCTCAATGTCCTGGATGAAAATACCATTGAAATTGAGGCACCGGCTTTTCCCTGGCAGTATGTCCGAAAAATGGGTGAGGATATGGTGGCCACCCAGTTGCTGTTTCCCAGGGACCACAAAATCAATGCCTATGCCATGGGCGCGCTGTTGTCCGGCGGGGTGTTCAAGGTGTCGGTGAGGAAAAGGCCCAGGGTGCTTATTATTCCAACTGGCTCGGAACTTAAGCGCTGGCAGGATGTAACGCCGGAAACCATGACTCCCGGTGATGTTGTGGAATCCAACACCACTGTATTGACTGCGCTGTGCACCGACCACGGAGCGGATGCCGCGGTAACCCCTATGCTTGAAGATGATCTTAAGACTATTCAGACTGCCGTGTCCGATGGCGTGGATCAGGGCTATGACATGATCATGATCCTGGGCGGCTCTTCTGCCGGGTCAAAGGATTATTCAAAACCGGTGATTGAAAATTTAGGGCAGATTTACGTCCACGGAGTGACGATGATGCCGGGCAAACCCCTGATGTTCGGCCGGATTTCGAATACCCCGGTTTTTGGAATCCCCGGCTATCCGGTATCCGCCATTGTTGCCTTTGAAATGTTTGCAGGACCGCTGCTGCTGGCCATGCAGCATCTGCCCCCGATAAGACGGGATGTGGTGGAGGTTTCACCGGTCAGAAAAGTAGCGTCTAAATTAGGCCAGGAAGAATTTTTAAGGGTAAAAATCGGTTCCGTGGACGGCCGCCTCATGTCATCCCAGCTGCCCCGGGGTTCGGGCAGTATCACCACCCTGACCGAAGCCGACGGCATCATACGAATTCCGCAGCATGTTGAAGGTCTTGAAGCCGGCGAAAAAGTGCAGGCCCATCTGCTTCGGCCCCTGGAATCCATTGAGAATACCGTGGTGATCACAGGTTCCCATGACAATACCCTCGACCTTCTTGCGGATCAAATCCGTCTAGAACATCCGGGCATGGGCATCTCTTCCAGCCATGTGGGAAGTATGGGCGGACTGATGGCCATTAAAAAGGGCGGCTGCCACATGGCCGGCTGTCACCTGCTGGACCCCGATGACGGCACCTACAATATTTCATACATTAAAAAATACCTGCCTGATATACCGGTGCGCCTCGTCAATCTCGTGATGCGCCGGCAGGGGCTGATTCTGCCCAAAGGCAACCCGGACAATATAAAAAAGCTTTCAGATATTGTTGAAAAAAAACTGGCCTTCATCAACCGCCAGCCCGGCTCGGGTACCCGGATTTTATTTGATTTCAGCTTAAAGGAAAACGGTCTGTCCCCAGCAGATGTCCCAGGCTATGAAAATGAAGAATATACCCACATGTCCGTGGCGGTGGCAGTATTATCAGGCCGGGCACGGGCCGGGCTTGGCATCAAGGCTGCAGCCCTGGCCCTGAAGCTGGATTTCCTGCCTGTTGTTACTGAATCTTACGACCTGGTCATCCCTGAAGTTTATTATAATCTGCCAAAAGTCCAGGCCCTTCTTTGTGCGATTCGATCAGAGCAATTTAAGCAACGGGTCATGGCGTTAGGCGGATATGGAGTGGAGAAAACAGGCCAGGAACTATTCGATTCTAAAACGATAATCTAACAGGGTTATAATGGCTTTTTAACCCTTGCCTGGTAAATCTTTTTCTGTAACTTTCCTAAATTCTTTTGTCATGGAGGTAAATACAGAAAATGGCACAGGTTTCGCAAGTATCTTCGGACAGCTATATTCCTTTGGACAATGAGCCCTATATGAGCAAGGGACAACTCGCTTATTTTAAGGGCAAACTGATGCAGCGAAAGAGTGAGCTGCACAACAGAATCACCAAATCCATAGAAAAAATTAAAACCCTTGAAGCCACCCAGGCCGATATCCTTGACCGGAGTAACTCATATATTGACCTGGAACTTGAGTTGAAAAGTTTTGAACGCCATTCGGATATGATTGTGCAGGTGGATCACGCGTTAGCCCGTATTGATGACGGCAATTTCGGATACTGTGAACTGACCGGCGATGAGATCGGGTTGCCGCGGCTGGAAGCAATTCCCTTTGCCAGCATGTCCATCAAGGCGCTGGAAGAGTTTGAAGCCGGACGGGGAAATATGTTTCTCACAAATTGATACTTAATCGTACCCCTGCTCTTGCGCCAAACTATGAATTGAGCACGAGCAA
>NZ_JBFXHE010000405.1:0-4057 GCF_050177295.1 Desulfobacter sp. | reverse complement strand
CAAGCCCGGGCCAAGCTCCCGATGAACCTCAATGGCGTAACCGATAACGCGATTAGATAATTCATCAAATTCCATTCTTTTCCATTCTTCGTGCCCTTCGTGATCTTCGTGGTGAGTTTAGGGCACATCGGGCGTGGGCGTGTGAGTCAATTTAACAAATTGATCGGTAGTGATAAGATGATTCCCATCATTCCCTTCCCAGCTGACCGGAACACCGCCTATTGTTGCTTTAAAATAATACTGCTGATTAGCGGGCAGTTCCATGAAAAAATGCCCGGCATTGTCGGTAACAGCACTTTGGATCTCTTGCTCTTGCATCTCATCATCATAAACCTTTACAGTTTGTTTAATAAGCTCATATCCCGGAGCGTAAAGGCCCTTTCCGTCAATATCCGAAAAAAGGACACCATATATCCTTACAGTTTGCTCATTATTAATGTCAGCATTTTCGTCGGTACTGGCATTTGGGGCTTTTTTCCCCACGACAAAAGAGAGTGCCGAGATGTTATAGCTCTCATCTTCCTGAAAAGACATGCTGAATCCGACATCCTGAGAACCCTTTAAGAAAACAACATAACCCGTGGGCCAGGCAATTAGTTCGTTATATATCAAAGATACAAAGAGCGAGTCCACTGGCGGACTACTCTCTCCTGGCACAGAGGGAATCTGCACGTAGGATTCTTGAACAGCATCTCCTTCATAACCATAACCACAATGGGCAACCCTTTCCATAGCCGTCTGTGTCTCGGACAAAGGTTCCTGATAGGTTCCGTTGAGAAGATAAGATGAATACGCCCGGGCATATTCGCTCAAGGAGGCATCAAAAAAAAGAGGTTTATACTCGCCGTCAATCAACTCTGTGATAATCGGATCGTTTTCATAATCCTCTCTTCTCGGATTAGTATATTCCGATATTTTTTCCGGATCAGCCCGGACCTGGTTGATCAGATTCAACATCTGAATTTGAGATACCAGTTCGGAAGAGCGAAGGCAAATAGCAACAAACCACGCATTTCCCGACCCCACCTTTCCGGCTGATATGGCAATACCGGCAGAGGAATAGTCTTTGGACAGAATATGATCAAACGACTCGTTATCAAGTTCTTTTTTAAAAAGATAATTTATGACAATTTTAAAGGCTGTTTCCCGGGACATAAAATTAAAAAACGAGACCACGCCGCCTGTGGATGCGGTTAAACGATAATAAGGGGGGGCCTCGGATACTGTGATCTCTTCACCGGCCATCAATTGGCTTTCATCTTCAGCCATGGCGGTTAACCTCTCATCCAGCGTATAGCGCGCAAAGGTTGTGTCAGGCTTAATCCCCTTGGCTTTTAAAAAATCTGGGGTACATTCCAGATGCTCAATGGCGTAATTGTAAGGGGCGGTTCTGATTTCATTGATCCTATCCAGAAAATATTGATCGTCTTCAGCGGACAGCGCTGCAGCAGGGCCGTAAACACCCCAGAAAACCATTGCCGAAATAAGTGTGTGTATAATATGTATTTTCATAATGCTAAATGAATCAGCAAAATATATGCCATACTGCATTATCCATCTGAAATATCACTTAAATTAAAAATATAAATCAATTGAGAGAAGCGACAGTTGTGCTTTTTTTATGTTTTACCTTTTTCTTAACACCCCTGTTTTTGGGTATATAAAAATCGTGTTGACAAATCAGATTCTGGTCATATCTGGCCGAGATTGGCCATCGGCGTCTTTTTTCCAATTACACCACGAAGAGCACGAAGGACACGAAGGATGATTGTACCCAGAGGTTTTATTCTTCGTGTCCTTCGTGCTCTTCGTGGTAAAATAAAACACTCAAAGTAAAGACCTGTAGATCCCAAGATATTTATCCCCCTGGGCTCTGGCGGTAAAATTGTCCAGGTAGTGGTGAAAGGCATTTTTTGAAAACCGTTGGGCGCAATGTTCATCGGTCAGGATTTTATCCATGGCCCGGGCCAGGCAAAGATGGCATCCGGCCTGGACCACAAAGCCGGTATGATTGTGCCGGTTCACAATACTTGTACCGGTACCCAGTTCGGTAGAGACCAGGGGTTTTGAAAAATAGAGCCCCTCCAAAAGGATCTGGCCGAAGGCTTCAGCCGGGGCGGTGGAGGGCAGAACGACCAGGCCGCAGTTCTCAATTAAAAATTTCAGGTTGGCGTCACTTTGAAACCCCATGAGATGAACGTTGCTGATCTTCTCGTTTTGGATTCTGGCGTTAAGCCGGTCAAAAAGATCCCCTTTGCCCACGATGGCAACATGGTGCGTCATCTGTTTTGCAGCATCCAGCAGGATATCAAGTCCCTTGTACCACCTGAGCATCCCGGCAAACAATGCGTAATTTTTGTGTTTGCCGACAAAGGCCGCAACCTCCCGGTCCGGCTCCCCAAGTCCGGCAAAGCGGTTTTTATTCACAAAGTAAGAGACTTCATGAATTTTATCCTTGAACTGCGCCAAATAGGGGGTGGTGTTGAAAAGGCTTTTACTGGAGATGCAGACGGCATCCATCTTTCCCATAAACCGGGCCACAAAGGGCAGGTAGAGTCGCTTTAAAAGTTTGGCTTTGTGGATATCACAGTGAAAGGTGACCAGAGCAGGGTTTTCAATGCTGTGGCAGAGGGCCAGCAGCTCTGCCGTGGGCCAGGGAAAATGAAAATGCAGGATATCCGTATGATTGCAGATCCGTTTAAAGGAACGGGCAAAACCCATACTGAAAGGGTTGGACAGCAGGTCAAAGGTTTTGCGGTAAAACCGTGCTGTGATATGATCAGGGGATGTCACCGTATAATTGCCGGACCCCACAGAGACCACCTCAACCTCAAACCCGTTTTTTGCCGCATGGCTGCCGTACTGTCTTATCGCCTCTTCAAGCCCCCCGTTGGTTTCGGGGAAATAGGTCTTAAAAATGTGGGTTATTTTAGGCATGGCCTATTGCTTATTTTATTTTACCACGAAGAGCACGAAGAGTACGAAGAGTGAAAGCATTGGGTATAATCATCCTTCGTGTTCTTCGTACTCTTCGTGGTTCTAAATATAAATTAAAGTTGTTAATGATCACACAACCTATGGCCCTTATTCACGCATGGCTTTATCAACATTTTCAAGCAACGGATCTAAAAGATAGCTGATCACTGTCCGGCTTTCGGTTGTGATATAGCAGGCAGCGGGCATGCCGGGCGACAGATAGGCGTTATGGGCCTTTAAATCCTCTTCATCCACCAGCACATGGACTTCATAATAGGACGTTTCCCCATGGGGGGTCTGCTGGCTCATTAAATCCGGGGAGACATAGGTCACCTTTCCCCTGATGGGGGGGGTGGATTTTCTCTGGAATGCGGCCAGCTGCACCTTGGTCGGCTGTCCCTTTTTAACGCTGATAATATCCTGGGGCCGGACCTGGGCCTTGATCACCATACTCAGATCCTTGGGTACTATTTCCAGTAAAGGCATTCCGGGCTGGATCACACCGCTGTCCTCGGAATGAACCTGTATGTTAAGGACGACCCCGCTGACCGGAGCCCGGACCTCGAGCCGATGCTGGGCATCAAGCATCGGCGTAATCTGGTCTTTCAAGTCAAAAATCAAATCGGTCACCTCGCCAAGCTTTGAAACGGCCGCATCCGTATACTGGTTCTCCATATCTGCAATACGCAGTTTATATTCCTCAATCATCTGGGTAAACTGGGCAATATCCTGCTTTAATTTACCTTTTCGCCCACGGTACTCGGAAAGGCTTCTTTCAAGCGTCAGAATATCGGTTTTTCCCATGTATTTTTCCGCCAGCAACGGGCGCTTGCCGGCTAAATCCTCTTCAAGATTCCGGATAATTTCCGTCACACTTTTTAGCTCTTCTTTGGCGCCTTCAATCCTGTTTTTTGTCTGACTGATCTGGGACTGGTACAGTTTTGTTTTTCCCTGCAGATCGGAGCGCCTGGAGACAAAAATATCCTGTTCCGAGGAAAGGATCGGGGCAATTTCCGGGTCGTCCTTCAACTCATCCAGGGCTTTGGGCCAGGAAATTGAGGGTTTCATACCCGCCTCGGCC
>NZ_JBFXHE010000404.1:0-4062 GCF_050177295.1 Desulfobacter sp. | reverse complement strand
CAGGCATTCGGACAAGCCCTGCTGCCGGGGATGGCCTATGTTGATATGCTGTACCAACATTTTCATGAACAAGGACAAGAATATACCGGGCTTGAGCTGCGAAACCTCTCCATATTCCAGCCGATGCCGGCGGAAGACAAGGGGGTGGCGGTCACCATTCACAGCGTTGAAACCGAACCCGGCCTTTGGAATGTTGAGGTCAAAGCGGGAAATAAACGCACCGCCACAGCGCAAATGCGTCAACAGGCTCCCAGGGATTTTCAGGAACGAATTGACCCCGTTTCCATTGAAAATGCCTGCCGCAACCCCATTCCCCTGGATGAATTTTACCTGAAATGCCGGGAACGGGAGTTGGTCCACACGGGGTTCATGAAGGCAAAAGGGACGGTTTATGCCTCGGCCAACGCCGATATTATCCGCATCACTTTGCCCCCGGACGCCCGGTCCGGGGATAACACCTATCTGTTCCACCCTACCCTTTTGGATGCCGGCGCCATTGGTTCCGGCAGCCTTTTTCCCCGGGATGCCTTGGACACCCGACTGTTCCTGCCGCTGTTTTTCCAATCCTTTCGCGCTGTTGCCCCCTTGCGCGGCGAATGCCTTGTCAGAATCAAGGCATCCTCCCGGAGCGAAACAAAAGAGTTGATTCAGCTGGATATGGAATTTTTCGATGCATCCGGCACAAAAATCGCCGTAATAGAAAATTTCAAAAACAAATGCGTCCGGAACCCGGGCCTTCTCAAAACCCCGACCCCGGCCCCGGCCAGGCCTGTGGCAGCCCCTGTTCCGGCAAAGGAAACTGCCGTGAATGATATCCAGGACATATTACTGCAAACGGTTGCTTCGTTTTTAAATTGCCCTTCCGGACAGATTGACCCGGAAGCCGGTTATTATGAACTGGGACTGGATTCAGCCTTGCTGCTGGAGATGGTTAAGAAACTGGAGCAGATACTTTCCGTTTCCCTGTCCCCAACCCTGCTGTTCGAATATCCCTCTATACGGGAGCTGGCCACCCATCTGTCCACACTGGCCGGCCCCACTGCCAAACATGCCGCCGGCAGCCCCAAGCCTTTTGTTCAGCCTGCCTTTGTGGCCCCCAAAACGCCTGCTAAAAATACCGCACCCATAGAACCCGCTACGGGCGCTTCCGGGGATATCGCCATTATCGGCCTGGCCGGACGCTACCCTGGCGCCGACGGCATTGATGCGTTCTGGGAAAATTTAAAGCAGGGCAAAGACTGCATCACGCCGGTCCCCAAAGAACGCTGGCCCCGGGATATCTGGGGAGACCTTGAGTCCCCCACCGGCAAAAAAATGTCCCAATGGGGCGGCTTTATCCAGGACCCCGATTGCTTTGACCCCCACTATTTTCACATCTCCCCCCGGGAAGCGGAAACAATGGACCCCCAGGAACGCCTGTTTCTGGAGGTATGCACCGAGGCCATCGCAGATGCCGGGTACACACCCGAGAACCTTGTGACCCCCCGGGGCCGCCGGGGCAGACGCCGGGTGGGCGTTTTTGCCGGCGTCATGCATAATGACTATGCCTTGATCGGGGCCCAGGCCGTTGCCCGGGGCGGGCGGTTTCCCCTGTCCCTGAATTGTTCGCCCATTGCCAACCGCGTTTCCTATGTCCATCATTTCCATGGGCTCTCCATGGCCGTGGATACGGTCTGCTCCTCCTCCCTGACTGCGGTCCACCTGGCCATCCAGAGTATAGGGCAGGGTGAAAGCGAGGTGGCCCTGGCCGGCGGCGTCAACCTGTCGCTCCATCCGGGCAAATACCTGACCTACGGGTTAATGGGCATGCATGCCAGCAACGGCCGCTGCCTGACATTCGGGGAGGGCGGTGACGGATATGTCTCCGGGGAAGGCATCGGCGCGGTCCTTCTCAAACCCATGGACCGGGCGCTTTCCCACCGCGACCACATATACGCCGTGATCAAGGGCAGTGCCCTCAACCATGGCGGCAAGGTCAGCGGCTTTACCGTGCCAAACCCGGCAGCCCATGCGGATGTGATTGAACAGTGCCTGGAACGCGCTCGCATTGATCCGCGCACCATCAGCTGCATTGAAGCCCACGGCACCGGCACCACCCTGGGTGATCCCATTGAGATCCAGGGATTGGTCAAGGCCTTTGCCGAATATACCCGGGACAAACAATTCTGTTCCATCGGTTCGGTCAAATCCAACATCGGCCATGCCGAATCAGCGGCGGGAATCAGCGGTTTGACCAAGCTTGCCCTGCAATTGAAACACAAAACCCTGGTGCCGTCCCTTCATTCCGAGACCGTCAATCCCCTGATTGACTTTGCGTCCTCGCCCTTTTTTATCCAGCACCGGACCCAAGCCTGGAACCGGCCTGAAATCATACAAAACGGCCGCCGGGAATGCCCTCCCCCGGCGGGCCGGATTGAGTTCCTTCGGCGCCTATGGCGCCAATGCCCACCTGATCCTGGAGGAATCACCGGTTCCGGAATCCGGGTATGCACCTCCGAACACGGGTGAAGCGAACTACCTCATCCCTTTGTCGGCAAAAACCCGGGAACGGCTTCACGCTTACGCGGGCAGACTAAAGCGTTTTCTGACCCGGACCGGCTCGGGTGCGGAACCCCTTCGCCTCCAGGATATTGCCTACACCTTGCAAACCGGGCGCCAAGCCCTGGAGGAACGGGTGATCTTTCTTGTAAAAAACCTTCAAGAACTGGGTGAAAAACTTAAGGCTTTCGAATCGGGCCAGACTGTGTCCGGCCTGCACAGCGGTTCCCTGAAAGATGGAAAAAAATTCAACCAACTCCTGGGCCCGGACGATGTCCGGGAACTGGCCGGCAAATGGATGGCCCAGGGACAGGCTGCAAAGGTTGCCCAGTTATGGGTCCAGGGGGGTGATCTGGATTGGGGCTGGTTCCACGGCCAGGAGCGTCTTTGCCGGATCAGCCTGCCACCCTATCCCTTTGCCAGGGAACGGTATTGGATTCCTTCCGACCAGCCTGACACGCCCATTCAGGCGGTTACACCAGCGGATACATCTTTGGATAAAAAGGCGCAAACCCTGCTGCTGGCGCCTGTCTGGAAAACCATCCCCTTGCCCGAACCAGCCCCTTTGACGCAGACTTCCACAGAGCAGGTGGTGGTGATGAGCCGGAACGGGGAAGGGGTAGAGGCGCTGAAAAAAATCTATCCCCATGCCGCTTTCTTACCCATGGACGGCGGTACGGATGACGAATTTAAGGACCTGGATATGGATCATCTGATCTGGGTGGTACCGCCGGCACCGTTGGCATCCCCTGGGGATGAAACCATTATTAAAGGCCAGGACGGCCCTGGGGGACTCTTTGCTTTTTTCCGGATGATCAAAACCTTGCTGGCCCTGGGCTATGGAAACCGGGAACTGCGTTTAACCCTGATCACCACCCAAACCCTTGCCCTGGGGCAAAACCATGAGGCCAATCCCACCCATGCCGGTCTCCACGGATTCCTGGGAAGCATTGCCAGGGAATATCCGCTCTGGCAGGCCCGGCTCATGGACCTGGATGCCACCATGGACTGGCCGGTCCGCCAATTTACCAGCCTGCCGTTTGATGCAGGCGCCCCCTTTGTCTATCGGAACAAAGAATGGCACCAATCCCGATTGGTCCCCTTCCGGTCCTCTGCCACCCGGCAGCCTCCCTATCGCCACCAGGGAGTTTACGTGGTGATCGGCGGAGCGGGCGGTCTTGGAGAAGCCTGGTCAAAACTGATGATCCAGCAATACCAGGCCCGCATCGTCTGGATCGGCCGCCGCTCCATGGACTCAACCATTCAAGGCAAACTGGATGCCCTGGCAAGGCTGGGCCATGCCCCCATTTATGTGCCGGCGGATGCCGGGAATCAAGAATCCCTGCAAAGGGCCTATCACACTATTAAGCAGACATATCCAAGGATTCACGGGGTGGTTCATTCGGCAGTGGGGGTCTTTGACCAGAGCATGGCCACCATGGAAGAAAAACGTTTCCGGGAAATTCTTTCGGTCAAGGTCGATGTCAGCGTCAGACTGGCCCGGGTATTCCAGGAAGAGCCCCT
>NZ_JBFXHE010000403.1:0-4062 GCF_050177295.1 Desulfobacter sp. | reverse complement strand
CTTTTATGCACGGTAAATCCCTGCATAAAACGTGATAAAATAGCGTTTTTGTATTGCCTTGTCAATGACGGGGATCCAAAAGGGCAATCACATAAAAAATAAGGAATTTACAGTGCTGACGCATAAGCCTGACGGATTTCAAGGATAAGAACAATCCTTTGGGCATTCACAAAAGGCAGATGGTAAGGTTTATGTATAATGTGAAACTGGGCCTCAAGTTCAGGCGTGATCTCCTCCAGGGCATTCGCCCCTTTCAGGGCATAAATCCTGCCGCCTGGTCCCAACATGGGACAGGCAAGCTTTGCAAGTTTTCCAAGATCTGCAAAGCCTCTGGCCATCACTGCATCATACATCTGAAAATGCCCGGAATCTCTGGCAAGGTCTTCCACTCTTGCATGTAGCGCACTGATGTTGTCAAGCTTTAAGGTGCGTACCACATGGTTTAAAAAGCTGACCTTTTTTCTCACCGCATCCACCATGGTGACATCAAGGTCCGGACAGACCACTTTCATGGGAACGGCCGGGAAACCTGTACCGGAACCAATATCCATTATCCGTGCAGGCCGATCCAGAAACCTGGCCGCAGCCAGTGCATCCACAAAATGTTTATATGCCACCAGCCGGATATCGGTTATGGCGGTCAAATTCATTTTGGCATTCCAGAGCATCAGTTCACGGGCATGGGCAGCCAGCAGACCCGTATGGTCCGGTGAGACGTTCAACCCAAGGGCCTCAGCACCCTTTTCAAGGCAATGGCAAAATTCCTTCATTTATATATACAACCCATTTATGTTTTGAAAATTCAACCTGTTTGCCCTCCCCCCCCCATACTTTCCATGAAACAAAAATTTTGGGTCAATCCTATAATCTGCCTTCCTGAAATTCAACAAAATTTCTTTGTAATGAAATATAAGTGTATCGTGCGATCAATAAAATTAAAATTGATTTTATTGGAAAAATAGTGTATTTTAATTTTTTTTATTTTGTTTGCTGGCATTTTATATTCTGGAATAATTTAATAAAATCATAATAAAACTATAGTATGAAACATGACGGCTGCGCCTTTGGCAATGGTCGCGCCTGGTATTGTTTCAAAGGATTTTTTATTTTTAAGGACAAAACAAAATGATCAGAGATCTTAAACGGGTAAGAAATATTGGAATCAGCGCCCATATTGATTCCGGTAAAACCACGCTTACTGAACGGATTCTTTTTTATACCAACCGAATCCATAAAATCAACGAAGTCAGGGGTAAGGACGGCACAGGTGCGGTCATGGATTCCATGGAACTGGAAAAGGAAAGGGGCATTACCATTGCTTCTGCCGCCACCCATTGTGAATGGGACAAGCATGCCGTTAATATTATTGACACGCCGGGCCATGTGGATTTTACCGTGGAGGTGGAACGGTCCTTGCGGGTTCTGGACGGTGTTGTCCTTATCCTTTGCTCCGTATCCGGGGTACAGTCCCAGTCCATTACCGTTGACCAGCAGATGAAACGCTACCAAGTCCCCTGCATTGCGTTTGTAAATAAATGTGACCGGTCAGGTGCCAACCCGCTTAAAGTCTGCAAGCAGCTTAAGGATAAACTCGGTCATAATTCCGTGATGCTGCAGCTTCCCATAGGCCTTGAAGACAAGCACCAGGGTGTAATTGACCTTGTGAAAATGAAAGCCTTTTATTTTGAGGGTGACAATGGGGAACGAATGGTTGAAGCTGACATCCCTGCCGAACTTAGAGATGATGCCGAAACCGCCAGGGAGGAGATGATTGATGCCGTGTCCCTGTTCTCCGAAGCGCTGACAGACGCTATTCTTGAGGAAGCTCAAATTACCGAAGAGATGATCATGTCTGCAGTAAGGACCGGTACCATTGCCCGGGAGATGACCCCGGTTTTCCTGGGTTCTGCATATAAAAACAAAGGGGTGCAACCCCTGTTGAACGCTGTTATTAAATATCTGCCTTGCCCTCTGGATATTAAAAATGAGGCCATTGATCTGGACAATAACGAAGAAACTGTCATCCTGGAGAGTGATTTTAACAAACCCACCGTGGCACTGGCGTTTAAACTGGAAGACGGTCAGTATGGTCAGCTGACCTACATCCGTGTTTATCAAGGCTGTGTGAATAAAGGAGACACCCTGATAAACGCCAGGGACCATAAAAAGGTTAAAATCGGCCGTCTCATCCGTATGCACTCCAACCAGACGGAAGATGTGGACGCTGTTCCGGCCGGTCATATCGGTGCTATTTTCGGCATTGACTGTGCATCGGGCGACACATTTGTTTCACCGGGTGTCAACTACTCCATGCTGGCCATGCACGTCATGGAACCGGTTATCTCTTTATCCATTACGCCCAAGGACAACAAAGCCCAAATCAACATGTCCAAGGCCCTGAACCGGTTTACCAAGGAAGACCCTACATTCAAGACCTACGTGGATCATGAAACCGGAGACACCATTATTCAGGGCATGGGCGAGCTTCACCTGGAAGTATATGTGGAGCGCATGAAACGCGAATACAATGCCGAGGTTATGACAGGCCAGCCCAGGGTGGCTTACAGGGAAACCATTACCCGGAAAGCGCCTTTCAACTACACCCATAAAAAACAGACCGGTGGTGCAGGTCAGTTCGGACGTGTGTCAGGCTTTATGGAACCCACTGAGGAAGAATTTGAATTTGTGAATAAGGTCACCGGCGGCCGCATCCCCACCCAGTATATTCCGGCCTGCCAAAAAGGCTTTGAGGCCTGCCTTGCGAAAGGTCCCAGCCTTGAGTTTCCGGTAACCGGCATCAAAGTCACCCTGGAAGACGGCGCCTACCATGCCGTTGATTCATCCGAGATGGCATTCCAGTCCGCAGCCCGCGGCGGTTTTCTTGAGGCTTACAACAAAGCAAAACCTGTAATCATGGAACCTATTATGAAGGTGGTGATTGAAACCCCCAATGAATTCCAGGGTGCCTGCATGGGGCTGATCAACCAGCGGCGCGGCATTATCCAGGGCTCCCAGGAAGAGGGAACCATGTCTGTCATTGAATCCCAGGTTCCGCTGTCCGACATGTTCGGCTTTTCAACAATTTTAAGATCCGCCACCCAGGGCAAGGCCCAGTTTACAATGGAATTTTCTTCCTATAAACAGGCACCCCTATCTGTGGCAGAGGAAATTGCCAAGAAAAAAGCCGAAGAAAGAGCAGCCAAAAACAAATAAGACCTTTTTGATATAAGAGAGGAAATATGCTTAAAAATGACCTCATTTTAAGAAGCCCGGCAAAAAAAATCATTGGCGCCGAAGTTATAAACGGTCAGTTCGGTGCCGTACTTTCCCGGGCTGGCGTAGGCAAAACCGGATTTCTGGTTCAAATTGCCCTGACACGTCTGCTTTGCGACGAAAAAGTGCTTCATATCAGCTTATGTGACACCATTGAGAAAATCAACATAAGATATAATGAAGGATACGCCAATCTTATCGACAGTATCGGTTATGTTGACGCCCAGATTGCCGAACGTCTGTGGGATGAGATACAACATCACAAAACAGGTATTGCATACAACGAGTCCACATTTAATGTAAACAAAATCAGAGATTATCTGAACAGTTTTAAAGGGGCGGCCCTTACCCTGCCTACCCTGATGATTATTGACGGCCTTGATTTTGATACAGACCGTTCAGATATGCTTTCTGATTTAAAACAGCTTCACCAGGATTTCGGCACCTGCATCTGGTTTTCCATGCAAACCCACAGAGAAGAACCGTTGAACCGGAATGGCTATCCGGTTCAGCTGGAAAATTACGACATGTTGTTTGACAAGGCAGTATTCCTTGTTTCTGTGGAAAATAAAATCCAGGCCATTGTACTTAAGGACGGGGACCGAACAGATCAGAAATTTTTGCTGGAGCCGGCCACACTGATGCTGGCGGAAGAATAGATAGGCTGCATCAATAATACCGCCTTAACAGATCAAAACAGCTAAAGGCCGCAACACCCGTCAATATGGGTTTGCGGCTTTTTTTGTATCTTTAGATCTAACAATTTCTTATTACGTTTCACAACCAATC
>NZ_JBFXHE010000402.1:0-4062 GCF_050177295.1 Desulfobacter sp. | reverse complement strand
TTGTCCGTAAAGTATATACTTCCCGGACATGGGCAGGATAACCCCCAGCTTATTTTTATTAAAGGATGTGGTGCCCAGACCTGCCAAAAGTTCCCTTATCTGCTTGGTCATGGGATGATCGGGATATTTTTCAAGAAAAGCATTCAAGACATTTGCAGCATTGGCATAATCTTTCTGCCGGGCAAATTTGTAACCCGCCCAGTAGTCAAAAAGGTCCTGGGGAATGGAAAGATTTTTTATGCCTGAAAATTTTTGAATTTCTTCGGCATCTGTTTTTGATAAAAGCCTTTCAACATGATCAAGAATAATCGTTTTGAAAACAGCGTCATGGCCGGCCCCGGGTCTTTGGGTTAGATCAAAGGCATGATTGTAGATGAGCAAGGCATCCTGGGCAAATCCTTGATCACTTAAAACGCTGGCCTGGTTGATAAGTTCCGGGACAGTTGCCTGCTGGGGAACAGGTTTGGGTACCGGCATCTGGGGCCGCTTAGGAGAAGAGGAGACTGGAATGGCATGTTTGGAACATCCGGTAAAAAAAGTAAGCGCAATTAAAATAAATACCGATAAAATAGATACAGAAATTGCAAATTTTATGTATGTTGCGTAAGTCATGAAACTACCATTTTGAGTGTTGTTGTTTAAAACCGCCACGTTTAAATTACCCAATATGATCAAATCAGAACATTATGTCAAAAACTCTTTTGCCGTTTCAATGGCTTTTTCCGTGTCGGCGGCATTGATCCAGATCAGATCCTTTTCCTTGTTAAACCAGGTGAACTGACGCTTGGCATACCTCCGGGTATCACGTTTGAGCAGCCGAACCGCCTCTGCAAGGTTGACTTCTCCTTTTAAATACATGCCCATATGCCGGTAGCCGATGGACTGCATGGATTTCAATTCCAGGGAATATCCTTGGTTCACAAGTCCCTTCACTTCATCAAGCAGACCTTTGGCCATCATGATGTCCACCCGCCGATTGATCCGGTCATATAATAGTTTTCGGTCCATGTGAAGGCCAAAGGTAAGGCTTTGGTATCGGTCTGATTTGAAATCGTGGGCCTGCTGGCACCGGGAAATGGGAGACCCTGTGGTTAAAAATACCTCAAGGGCCCTTACAATTCTGAATCCGTCATTGGGGTGAATCTTTTCCGCAGCCGTTGGATCACATTTTGTCAATTGGATATGAAGTGCCGGCGCGCCCTTATCTTCGAGAATCCGGTTCAGTTTATCAATTGTTGCCGGGCAGACAGGCTCTCCTCGGAACAGGCCGTGGAGTAAAGCCCTGATATAAAGTCCTGTACCGCCGGCTACCACAGGCACCCTACCCCGTTTTGCAATATCGGAAATCGCCTGGTCTGCCAGGGCGGTAAAACGTTTTGCATCAAAATTATCAGCCGGACCAAGGAAGTCAACCAGGTGGTGTATGGCAACCTGCCGCTCCCGTTCATCGGGTTTAGCAGTCCCCACATCCATGTATTTATAGATCTGCATGGAATCGGCACCAATGATCTCGCCATTCAGTTCCCGGGCCAGGGCAATGGCAAAGCCTGTCTTTCCGATGCCTGTGGGACCGCATATGGTAATAATTTTTGTCATACGCAACTAATTTTGTTTTTTTAATTATTCAATCATAAATATGTAGGTTATGGTTTATATCAACTAGGGGTGACTATATTCAGCGGAACGTTATATATCATGATTTTTGAAGAATGAGAATTAATTAGCACTTTTACGGGATCGGCTTGCCTTAATTTTATGGTATTGTTGAAAATGGCTTTATGAAATTTATCGTGTTGGGAATGATTAGGCAGCCCCCCAAAAGAATATTAACCATGCAGGGTTCGGGCGCTTTGTTTTTTTTACCGAACACCTGCTATTCTTTGTTGACATGGATACAATGCTGAGATAAGGTAAGTCTCCAATTGCAAAAGAGACTTTAATAGTGAAGACGGTTTGTCTTAAGATAGGTTAAACACTCAGTTATAATAAACTTTTTTAGGAGGATTATTAAATGGCAACACTTGATTTTAATGGGAAAACATTCGACATAGATGAAGACGGATTCCTTCTTGACTACAATCTGTACTGTGACGAGTGGGTAGAATATGTAAAAGGCCAGGAAGGCATTGAAGAGATGACTGAAGAACACTGGCAGCTTGTTAAAGTTCTTCAGGATTACTACGAGAAAAACGGTATTGCTCCCATGGTTCGTGTTCTTTCCAAGCTCACCAAGTTCAAACTGAAACATATCTATGAACTGTTCCCCTCCGGACCTGGTAAAGGCGCCTGCAAGATGGCTGGTCTTCCGAAACCGACCGGTTGTGTATAGTTAAAAAATATTTTAAGTTTTTAGCTTGAATTGATAAGGCCCTGTTTAAATCAAACAGGGCTTTTATTTTTCTTTTCAATACATTTTGATAACTGACGATTTGGTAACCGATTACCTGATGATAGAAGACCAGACATCTAAAAATATACTTAACCGGATCCAGGCTGATTTTCCAATTCATCCGATGCCCTACAAAATTCTTGCCGAAGAACTGGGGCTAAGTGAAGACCAGCTCATTGATAGAATCAAGCAGATGAAACAAGAGATGATTATCCGCAGGATCGGCGGAAATTTCAGTCCTGACCGCTTAGGTTATTATTCCACCTTGTGCGCAGCTCGGGTGGACCCTGACAAAATTGAACTGTTCACCACCACCGTTAATGGGTTCAGCGGCGTTACCCATAATTATCAAAGGGATCATCAGTACAATATCTGGTTTACGTTTATTGCGTCTTCAATTCAAGAAATCAAAGAAAGCCTTGAAACCATTTCACAAAAAACCGGAGTGACCGAAATTCTCAACCTGCCGGCCACCCATGTATTTAAAATAGCAGCTAATTTTAAAGTCTGACCCATTACATTGAGCACAGGTGTCATCATGCAAAAAATTCGTGTGACCCTGGTCATCCAGAACTGTCCTGTGAACCGGTTTGCACAGAATCTTGCCCTGACGGTCAAAGATGTTTCTGCGGCAGCTCGGCAGAACTGCGATTTTGTTGTGTTTCCTGAAATGAACCTTACAGGTTATGCCCCGGCAGATGTCAGCAATGCCGTTGCCCTTGATTCCGGATGGATGGATAAACTGAACCGGCTTGCACTGAAACACGATATCGCCATATTAACCGGGCTTGTTGAAAAAGCGGGTTCAGGAAAAATATATGCCACGCACCTGGTGTTTCGCCCGGATCAGCCCGTGGCCCGGTACAGAAAAATTCATTTGTCTCCATTTGAGGCCCCCTATTTCAGCTGTGGAAATGATGTGGGACTCTTTAAATTCAAAGGGGTGCATTTCGGAATCCAGCTTTGTTACGACGCCCATTTCCCGGAATTATCCACGGCCATGGCATTAAAAAAGGCGGATATTATTTTTATTCCCCATGCCTCTCCAAGGGGAACGCCTGGGGAAAAAAGCGCATCCTGGAAGCGCCATTTAACGGCCCGGGCATTTGATAATACCGTATTTGTGGCAGCCGTTAATCAGGCTGGTGAAAATGATGCCGGACTTAAATTCCCTGGAATTTCCATGCTGGTCGGCCCTGACGGATTCCTGGCAACTGAGAACATCGCCTACGAAAATAAGATGCACACCCATGTGCTGGACATGTCGTTACTTGCACATATCCGCACCCATAAAATGAGGTATTTTCTGCCCAACAGGCGGGCCAATCTCATTTAATCATAAGCCGTTGAAACAGCATAAGCCTTTGAAACAGCACTTTCAGAATAAACGGCATCTTGTCTTTATACCTTATTCTTTACGGTCCTTCAGTTTTTGTTTGACGGCCAAATCTTTGACAAGGGCGTTGCGGTTCTGGATATAGGCGTTGCGCATGGCTGTGTAAGGATCTATTGAGGCTTTTTTGAACGCTTCATACTCTCCGATGTGAAATGATGCCCCGTTCACAGTTTCAAGCCCCCGCCCCCCCCAGGATAATTCCCAGGGCTGTGCATAATTGATGGGATCAATAAACCAGTCCCCTGCCCTGCCCACGGCATCCCTCAAGGAACTAGGC
>NZ_JBFXHE010000401.1:0-4069 GCF_050177295.1 Desulfobacter sp. | reverse complement strand
GGATGAGATATTGGGGAAAACCCTGGAAGAGATCTTTCCACCCGAGAAAACAGCAGTCTTTATGGATGCCATCCATGAAGTTGTTTCCAGAAACGAATCGATCCGGCTGGATTATGGGCTGGATATTAACGGCCGGCCCCTGTGGTTTACGGCCAGCATATCGCCCATGCCGCCGGACCGGGTGGTCTGGGTGGCCCGGGACATCAGCAGCCGGAAACAGGCAGAGGCGCAATTGCGGCAGTCAGAGGAGAAATTTTCCAAAATTTTTGCCATGGCGCCGCTCATTGTCACCATCTCCCGGATGGAAGACGGCAAATTTATTGATGTGAACACAGGCTTTGAAGAGATTACCGGATGGCGAAGAGACGAGGTTGTGGGGAAGACCTCTGCCGACATCAGTTTCTGGGCCAAACCTACCCTCAGGGCGGATATGATCAGAGAACTCAAGTCCGGGCAGGACTTTTTAAACCGGGAGGTGGATTTCCAGCGCAAGGACGGACAGGTCCGCATGGGGCTCTACTCAGCCCGGCCCATTCATTTATCAGGGGAATTGTCCATTCTGTCGGTTGTGCAGGACATCACGGAGATCAAAAAGATAGAAGCGGATCGGCAAAAGCTCCAGGCCCAACTCATGCAGACCCAGAAAATGGAAGCCATCGGGGTTCTGGCCGGCGGCATTGCCCATGATTTCAACAATATTCTTTCTGCGCTAATGGGATTTACGGATCTTGCCAAAATGGCAGCCCATGACGATGAAATCATGCTGAATTATCTGAATTCAATATCTTCAGCCAGCCTGAGGGCAAGGGATCTGGTCCGCCATATTCTGACCTTCAGCCGAAAATCCGATGTGAGCATGCAGCCGATCACCATTGATCCCATCATCAAGGAAACACTGAAATTCATCCGGGCCTCCCTACCTTCAAACATCCGGATTCAGCAGGATTTAAGAATAAAGCGGGCTAAAATCCTGGGCCATGCCACCCAGATCCACCAGATTCTGATGAACCTTTTTACCAATGCGGGATACGCAATGAGGGATACGGGCGGCCAACTGGATGTGACGCTGGACAGGGTGGCCATTGTCCCGGCGGACACGGTCAATTTCAACCATATCAAACCCGGACCCTATGTTTCCCTGATCATTTCAGATACCGGCAAAGGCATCCCCCCCGGGATTGTTGACCGGATATTTGAGCCGTTTTTTACAACGAAAAAACGGGAAGAAGGCACTGGATTGGGATTGTCAACGGTTTACGGCATCCTGAAGGATATGGGCGGAACTATCTCGGTCTACAGTGAAGAGAATATCGGCACCACCTTCAAGGTACTGATACCCGAGCTTGAGCAGGAGGGCCAGGAGGAAACCTTCCGGGAAAACGGTCTTATACCGGGGAAGGGAAATATCCTGATCGTTGATGATGAACGACCCATTGTGGAAAGCGCCGGGGGAATATTGTCCAACTTGGGCTATTCGGTAACCGGCACCACGGACAGCCGACAGGCCCTGGAAAAAATAGAGAAGGACCCGGGCTGTTTTGATCTGGTGCTGACCGATATGACCATGCCTGAAATGAACGGGCTATATCTGGCCCGCTGGATTAAATCCATCAATCCGAAAATTATCGTTGTGCTCTGTACAGGCTTCAGCCACAGATTGACAAAAGAGATGTGGCAGTCCGCAGGCGTCTTTGACGTGCTCATGAAACCTTTAATTGCCGGCGAACTGTCCAGGGCGGTTGATACTGCGTTGAAAAAAAGCGCCGGGGAAAAAGAACGTATGGTCATTTAAATCCCTTTTGTGGCCGGATAAATGGGGAGATTGGGAGACACCACACAGACTTTTTCAAGGCCCATATCCGGGGTGTGGCTGTATCCGGCCTTGAAATGCCACAGAACTCCATGCGCATTCGCCGGTTATCAGGACGATAGCACTTTTCGGCAGGCAAAGGAAAAATCTTCTGGATAGCATCCGGCGATAAAACGCATCTGGGCCTCGGAAAAGGTGCCCGGCGCATAGGGAAGACGCGGGATAAACGAATACAAAAGGTGCTGCTCGGTAACCGGGCTGTTAAACCGGCCTGAAAACTCCACGCTTGTGACCATCTGTGCGCCCAATGTTTCCAGGGTCTGGACGGCTATACGGATGCCGGTGTCCAGGGCATTGCGGGTTGCGGTATCTGCAGAAAGCAGATGGGGGCAGGGGGCTTTGGTCATCAGCATCAGCTCCCATTCACTGACCTGGGCCTTGGGGGCAAACAGCATGACCTTTTCGTTTTCCCAGACGATCAGAGTGCTGGGCCCGTCCGGGTTCATGTCCGTTCGTTGGTTGGTTTCAATGGCCCTGATAAAGGCCGTAAAAAAGTCGGTACCGTGGACAGTTTTGTACGCCTGAATAAAGTCGGCGACAAGATCCCCGCAGGCAAAGCAGGGATAAGGGTTGCCGTCGCTGTCAAAGATGCTTTCCGGAATCATGGCGTTTTGCTGGTGGATCATCTGGTGGGAGGCATGCAGCCGGTGTCCGGACTGGGCAAAACCGAATCCGAGATTCCACCCCCATAACGCCCCGGTGAAAAAGGGCGAATCATTGTTCAACGGGCTGTGCTCACCCGATGCCAGGGCATCCGTGATTTCCATGCGCAGGGCCTCAAGTTCATCTGTGGAGAGGGGCCGTCCTGTTGCGGGCAGCATCACGCCGAGCATCCGGGCAAGGCGTACATAGATGCGCTGGTAATACAGATGCCGGATGCCGGCCATGTCAGACGGAGTCAGTTCACTGGCCCGGTAGCGGATTTGGTCATTGGCCATGTTGTCGGCGTAGTGACCCCAGGGAATATATGAGTTGGCCCGCATATATTCAAAGACATGGGTGTTGTCCAGGCTTTCTCCGACGATGGGGCTGTTTCCCTGTATGCCGGGTTTGAGCACCATGACCTCTTTATACGCATCAGGCAGGGCCGGATTATTGCCGAGTACATCGTAAAGGTCATGATCGTGGATCACCGGAAAGGTCCGGCCCTGGGCGTTTTTTTTAAATGCAACTCCCGTGGGCGGATGCTCTTTACCGTTATCATAAACAAAGTTGCAGGCAAGGCCTGCAAGGGCACAAAGCTCCTCCGGGTTCGTGGACGCCTGGGCCAGCGCCAGTTTCAGGGGGCGGGGGAGCAGCGTCAGCACCTGGTTCACAGGACCCTTCGGTCCTCCCTTTTCATTTTGCCAGTGTTCCAGGCAAGCAGTTAAGGAGCAGTCCGGCCGGGGAGGAAGGCCGATGGTTTCCGGGCGCTCTGCCTTGCGGTCCGCCCAGGCGGAATTGATAAAGGTGCTTCCCCGGAATGGAAATGCGTTGGCGATTTCATAAATCCGGTCCGCTGCATCTGCCCGGACCTGCCCCTGGGGGTAATTGGCAAGGTTGTCCACGGGCCCGCCATCGGGAAGGCGGCCAAGCATATCTTTAATAGTTTTTTGCCTGAAATTGTCCACGGCAAATTTCGGTTCGTGGATTCCGACCACAAACCGTCCCTGGGGGCTGACACAGGTCCTGGGCGCTTTCATTTTATCTCCTTTAAAACGGCGCTGTCCGGCCGGTTTGGTAATCACTTATGTCTGAATTTAAGAGCCTGGGTCGGAATTGTCAATGCCTGTTCCTGCGCGGGATTTGTCCCGGACCGACCTGCCGGGATCGGACAGCTTTTGAATCAGCCGGTCTGTTTCTGGTAACTTCTCAATAAGTCCGGGTAAAAAGACAAAGATCAGCCAAATTCAATTTTTCTCTTGCTTCGGAAACGGTTCCCCCCTGGCTGGCTATGTCCAGTTCCGGGCACAAGGAAACATAGCCGGCCCCTTCTTTTTCAATGACTGCTGTAAAGTTTCTTTTCATGGGTTGAGTTTCCTTATATTTTTTCGTGGTGTATTCATCTGTTAAGGTCTTATTGGTTATGCCAGCTTGACAACCTTATTCCCCTCAGCTTTATCTTTTTGGAATACTTTCTCGATGGTTGCAGCCGCCTTTTTGTTTCGGTCCGGTGCAAGGTGGGCATATCGTTCTGCCATGGTCAAAGTAGCATGGCCC
>NZ_JBFXHE010000400.1:0-4104 GCF_050177295.1 Desulfobacter sp. | reverse complement strand
ATGAAAATTCCAATTGCATATTTGTTAAAATTTAAAGCATTAAAAGATAGATTTTGAATATTACATGTATTATCAAGGATTAATCCGGGGACATCTTACATATTTTTCTTCGACCTGGCTTCTTTGGCCTGAGCCGTCTGTCTAAAATAGTCTCCAATTGCTTTACAAAAGTCGTTTTTCCCAACGGTCGGCCGTTACGTTCATGCTTTCTGAACAATTGGATTTCAGATTCCTTAATATCCGAAGATAAAAAATCATCCCAAGATTTATTAACAATCTCAAGCAAGGGTCTTGTTTTAACAAGAACGTCATCCTTTTCATTAATATGCGCCCCGGCGCTACTCCATTTCCAATCCTCAGGACGTTTTACAAGACCGGCACGGACCGGGTTATACTCGATATACCGCGTGCATGCCAGCAAGTAACTTTCTTCCATGATAAATGATGCAAACCGCCCCTGCCATAAATGACCGCGCCAACCTTCCCTGAAATTGATCATTCTCGTATATCGCCGGTGTGCTTCCCCGACGGCCAGATTTAATCCATCCCTGGTTTCAGGAACTGCAATCAGGTGAATATGATTGGGCATCAGGCAATAGGCCCATATTTCGACCTTATAGTTCAAACACCATTCCGCCATCAAAGCCAGATAGGCTTTAAAGTCCTGATCGCTAAAAAATGTCTGCTGCCTTCTATTCCCCCTTTGTGTAATGTGATGGGGAAAACCCGGCGCCACTGCCCTTGCCATTCGTGCCATGAAGTGATTTAAACAAACATTCTAATTTTTGTCAACAAATAAGTAAGGTGTCCCCAGATTTCGGTCCCAGATTTCGACAGATTTCGTTTAAAGGGGACGATCCTCCCATTTAAAGTGGGGGATTCTCCATTTTAAAATCGGGATATCCAGGCTTTGCCAAAGGTGGGGATTCTCACCTTTAACCGGCGTATTTTTGCGCCGGTCTCCTGGGCTCAATTTTGGGGGTCTAAGCTTAACATAGGGCGTCACTTGGACCTGACCTCCTGATATGGGAGGGTAGGATCCCCGTCTCAGGAATCCACCTATCACGGACAAAAACGAATCCGGTGTTACCAGGAAAAAGCAAAGTGCAAAAAATGCACAATGGAATGAACCAGGTGAGAGTCGCGGATCACGACTCTTGACTAACCGGCACAGCTTTGAATTGATCTCAACCTCCCCAAAAGTGGGGACGTTAGTTTTGACTTTTAAAAAGGCAAAATGCTGGTCCCATTTCTGGGGAGTCCGGACGCTGGATTTTAACCTTGCTATCCCGTTAAGAATCAGGATAATCTCCAAGGCAAGGGGAACTTACCACCCCACTTCCCCGAGCTGTTGAATGGAATTATTAAAAAATAAAATCATACGAGATAAAGGCATGATTTTATGTCTACTATAGCCTGGAAAGGTCACTAAACAAAGAGGTAACATAATGGATCAATTTAAAAAACACCGTGAATCCGTTAGGATACCCATATCCCTTCGGATTTATTTATCCTTATTTATAGGATTTATCTTTCTGGGCGGCCTGGTTTGGATGATGTATCCCATGACACAAAACATACCTGCTGTTTTTCCATCCCTGATATTTGTTTTAGTGGTTAGTGTGGTGGCCTTTATATTGGTCTCGTTATTTTATAAAGTTTCCATCCGAATAACAAAAAAGCTGATGGCTACCACTGGAGACAAAGAAATCGTATTAAGTATCTCTGGTGTTAAAACAGAAGGCGCATCTTACATAATCTGCAAAAATATTCAGGCCATGGCAGTCCGTCCCTACAGTGTTTCAGGTTTTGCAAGTATTAATCCGTTTTTTCCAAGAAAAGGCAATTTGGGAGAACAGGTCATCGCTTTACCCGGTCATCATGGTGAGGGAGTATTGCTAAAATATTCCTATGAAACCGTTTTTGGACACAAAAAAAAAATCCATACCATTTTTTTTCCGACAAATGATGCCCACCATTTAGTTGAAATTCTAAAAAGCATTATCGGCTATATGTAGTGATATAAAATAATTTTGTATCACTACGTTTTCCTGCGGATCCTATCTTTCAACCGATTCAATACCTTCATGTCTTCGGGATCGCCGCCCTTATCCGGGTGAAGCTGTACCGCCATTGCCCGGTAACAGGCGTCAATGACTCGGACTTCTTCCTGGGACAGAGATATCACGCCAGAGGACGGGGTCCTGACTGTGAATGATTGGTGGTGGTGTTCCTGGTACTGCTGCCGGGCCTGTTCTTCATATCGGCGTCTTTCAGCTTTTTCACGGGCTTTGGCCCGGGCCTTCTCTGCTTTCAGTTGGTCCTTTAACTGCTTGGTTTCCAACCACCAATGATATTCTTCAGTTTCTTTGAACCCGGCGAGGATACGACCTTCAAGGGGCGTAATCTTTTCCTGTGTAATCCGGGGACATCTTACCTATTTTCCTTCGACCTGGCTTCTTTGGCCTGAGCCGTCTGTCTAAAATAGTCTCCAATTGCTTTACAAAAGTGGTTTTTCCCAACGGTCGGCCGTTACGTTCATGCTTTCTGAACAATTCGATTTCAGATTCTTTTATGTCAGAGGATAAAAAATCTCCCCAGGGTGTATTAACAATCTCAAGCAAGGGTCTTGTTTTGACAAGAAGGTCATCCTTTTCATTTATATGCGGCCCGGCGCTACTCCATTTCCAATCCTCAGGACGTTTTACAAGACCGGCACGGACCGGGTTATACTCGATATACCGCGTGCATGCCGGCAAGTAACTTTCTTCCATGATAAATGATGCAAACCGCCCCTGCCATAAATAACCGCGCCAACCTTCCCTGAAATTGATCATGCTCGTATATCGCCTGTGTGCTTCCCCGACGGCCAGATTTAATCCATCCCTGGTTTCAGGAACTGCAATCAGGTGAATATGATTGGGCATCAGGCAATAGGCCCATATATCAACCTTATAGTTCAAACACCATTCCGACATCAAAGCCAGATAGGCTTTAAAGTCCTGATCGTTGAAAAATGTCTGCTGCCTTCTATTCCCCCTTTGTGTAATGTGATGGAGAAAACCCGGCGCCACTGCCCTTGCCATTCGTGCCATGAAGTGATTTAAACAAACATTCTAATTTTTGTCAACAAATAAGTAAGGTGTCCCCAGATTCCCTATAGTATGGAAACCGTGCTCAAAAGAGCAGGAAACTTCGTATGGAGAGGCGTAAAGACAACCGTCAGCCTCCTTACATCAGTATACCAGAAGGGAATCACCCTATGCACAAAGGAGAAAGCAGAACTTGAAAAGCGCCTTGATCGTTCTACCCAGCTTCCTCAGTGGGATATTACTATTCGACCATTAACGGTAAATTGAGATCGGCTAAGTCCCTTAGATGCCAAAGAAGTGAACTATACAGCTTCAACATGCCACCAAATTAAATTAATATTTGTATAACAAATAGCAAATGAGTAATTACTTTTTTCGAGTGTACTCACTTGATTTACCAAATTCATCAAGACTGTTCCAACCGCCACCTTGGTTTATAAGAGTATTACCATTATTTTTCACCATAAATTTATGATAACCACAGTTATCACCATATTTGTCTTTATGAGAAGTATATCTGAATACTGATTTAATACATTGGCACTCTTTTGAATAAAACCCGATACCTTCCCAATAATAATCACCTGAACTTTTGCCCGTAATTCGGTATTGACCTTTCTCTGTGGTCTTTTCAAGAGTCAGCTCGCTGCCATTTTTTGCAAAATATTTTCCGCTGACATCTATATCGTCAGCAAAAACAAACTGAACATTTACACACGTAAATAAACAAGTTACACAAAACAATTTCATTATTACATTCATGTTTAATCTCCTTGTTAGTCTCAATAGTTACCTCATTTTAGGCATCTTCCTGCCTAACGACCAAGCTAACCGGATGCCGTAAAGCAAGCGCAGCGCAGCTTTACGGCGTCCGGTTTAGCGCCGTGTGTGTGCCGGGCACGGCACATGTTCTTAAAAGTGAGTCAAATGTAATGGATTTCCAAACATTTGGCAAGTCTTAGACCCAGCCAGATGGAGGCGAAGGGTGTAGCGGTAGTGCAACGGGGTACCG
>NZ_JBFXHE010000399.1:0-4111 GCF_050177295.1 Desulfobacter sp. | reverse complement strand
AAAAAGATGAAGCCACAAAGTGTTAAACGCCTATTAGGCGGTGTCCTAATACTTATTGGAATCAAATCTTTATGGTCTATGGGTTTAACCGGTATTTTGCAAAATATGGGAGAGATTAAAGCATATTTAAGATCTTAACGCACTGTACCCTCTGCTAAAACCAAAAATCGTTAAGTCTCAGACGGCAAATAACGTCAATTCACCGCGCCGTGCATCCGCATGCTGGATCGTCACCTGGATCTGGTCCCCTGATTTGAGTTTCAGCCCGGATGCCGGCAGCCTGGATGCGTCCTGTATTGGATACAACGATTTGAAAAAGCAGAAGATCAAAAACTGTGCCGAAATTTCATGCAATCGCCCTGAGATAAACGTTGACATGTATTTTTCCAGGCGATAGATTTGTACATACAACTCAATTGACCATATCGGCAGACATCAATCCCTGCCGGACAGCACGAAGGAGAAAAAGCGATGAGCAATCCGACTGTTCCGGCCATGACCATCTGCTTACCGGACCTCCTGCCGCCTGAACAACAATTTTTTCCAGGCATCCGCAGGGCCCCGGACAGAGCGTTTCGCCTGACGAGGTGTTTGATGCCGGTGTTGCCAAACGAAGAGAAACCACTTTGAAGAAAAAGGACATTGCAGATGAGAACAAAGTTGCAGAGCACAAGGGTATTTTTTTTAGGTCTGTTGTTATTTTTTGCATCAGCTCCGGCGGGGGCGACAACTTTGGAGCTTTTTGATGCAGTTTTTAATCTTGATGGGACAAAATATGCCCTGGGAGATTCCGATTCCCTCCCTGCAAATTTTACTATGGACGAGAGTGCCTTTGACTCTTTGAGCGGACTTGGAACCTTGAGTATTAATTTTTCTCCAGGAACTGCCAGGGACTACTACATAGGCGGTTTTTTCGACCATGAAATAACAGAACAAGAAAATTATAATGTTTCAGACGAAACAGGAGAGGCGATAGGTACACCGGTGGCTGGACAGTCCTGGGAAATCGACGAGCCGGGATATTCTTTTGGAAATATCTACTACAATCTACTGGACGGGACGTTGGACAATCAAATATTTGGTGGCGCTACAATTGAAAACGATGTCTCCATGGCCATGGGCTGGAATTTAACCCTGGGGAACGAACGCTATACCGCAACCGTTGATTTTATTTTGAGTGATACGGCACCAACTTCGGGTTTCTACCTTGTTCACAGGGATCCAGATAGTGAGTACAGCATTTATCTTTCCAGCGAGTTGACCATTGTCCCGGAACCTGGGACTTTATTGCTCATGGGGTGTGGTTTAGCTGGTCTGGCGCTGTTTGGCAGGCGGCAAAGCTGGACAGACAAAAAGAACAGCTGACTGCTTAACAGGTTCTCCATATTCTCGTTTTTTTAAATGGACATTTAACAGGGACGGTTCGCCCTGAAGTATATCCGGACGAGTCTTATGTGAACAAAAATCACAGCAAGATTTTGTGTGGTATTACGTGTCCTTTCGGTAAGCATGCGTGAGTTAAATTTTATTAATGACGCCGGTGTGCATCATTCCTTTTTCCATCCATATCCATAAGGAAAGGGTGTCCATCAGGGCCATGGCCGGTGCTGTCAGCGCCGTGGCAGGCATCTGGCTACTTATGAACAAATAATACAAAAATAAATAAAATAAGTTGACTTTTCATTATACTCCTATCACATAATAGATGAGCAAGAACTAATTGATAATGGGAGAGTAAACCTATGAGCCAACAGGAAATAGGATTGAAACCGCCAAAGACCGCGCCGGAGCTTTTGGATATGTATTATTTTGAGGCCCGGGCCCATCTTTTGGAAACTGCAGCAATCCTTGACAGGATTGAAAGAGGTCAGGGCGGCGAACAGGCCCTTGAAGACCCTCGGATCAAAAATCTGTTAAAAATATGCGACCTGTTGAAAACAGGAAAAACCAACCGTGCAGAACAGCTGTTAACCCTTCTTTCCGTCTAAAAACAGCACCCGGAGAACAAGAAATGACCGATAAAAATTATTCCATCGTCAGGTATCTGGACCGGGTTGAACCTGTGGATTGCCCATATGGCAGTGTACGACGGGTCATCACCGGTGGCGAAGGCAGTGCCAATGTCCATGTGGTCTGTGTTTCAAAAGGTAAAGAGCACTTTCACAAAGCCTATGATGAAGTATACTATTTTCTTTCGGGCATCGGCACCCTGACATTGGATAGCCAGGCCCATGAATTACGCCCGGGAACCATTGTAAATATCCCGGCAGGCACACTTCATTTTCTTGAATCGGACAGTGACACCCCCCTAGAATTTATCATTTTCGGTTCACCGCCCATGTCCATTGAGGATGACCGGGCCAAGCCAATCAAGCCATAGAAAAGGTGAAACTATGAAAATAATCGAACCCCATATCCACATGATCGCAAGAACCACCCAGGACTATGAACGTATGGCCAGGATGCATACGGTTGCCTGTGTAGAGCCTGCTTTCTGGGCTGGCTATGACCGGACCTCAGCCCAGGCGTTTTATGACTATTTCACCCATATTTCCGAATTTGAACCCACCAGGGCCGCCCTGTATAATATTGATCACTACTGCCATATCTGTATGAACCCTAAGGAGGCTGAAGATATGGAACTTGCGCGGGAAGTCATTTCTTTCATTCCGGAATTTTTAGACAAACCAACGGTTTTGGGCATGGGTGAAATCGGCCTGAACAAAAACACCAAAAACGAAATGACGATTTTTGAAGAACAGGTGGAGCTTGCCGTAAAAAACGATCTTATCATGTGGATTCACACACCCCATCTCGAAGATAAATACAAGGGAACCCGGATGATGGTGGACTGCCTCAACAGCCGCAAAGACGTTGATCCTATGAAAATTTGTTTTGACCACTGCGAGGAACATACCATTAGAATGGTAATTGATTCCGGATTCTGGGCCTCCATGACCATCTATCCTATGACAAAAAATTCCCCTTCCCGGGTCATTGACTCAGTGGAAATTTTCGGACTGGAACGGATCATGGCGGATGCCTCGGGAGACTGGGGGCCGTCGGACCCTAAAACCCTTCACGATACCGTATTTGAAATGAAACGCCGTGGCCACAGGGAAACGGATGTAGACACCTTGTTTTACAACAACCCCTGTTTTTTTCTGGGACAGAGCCCTAAATTCAAACACCGCCCCCTTGTTGACCGGGAAACGGCTTGGGGGAAATAAGTATCCGGCTTTTAATCCCCTGCCTTGTGTTCACATCTGTTTTTCCAGGACAAAAGTTTTTTTGGGAACTTTCACCGCATATGAAAATGTTTGTTAAAATAGCTACCCTGACTGTTGTGCTATCGTTGATTTTTCTTATTGTTTTTTTTATCTGGGGTGAAAGCTTGACCCTGCCTTTTACCCAGCAGAAACTGATAGACTGGTTTGTAACGATCAAACCTTATGCATGGATAATCGGTATTTCGCTGTTGGTTTCCGATCTCTTTTTACCCATCCCCGCCACCCCTGTAATGACAGCATTAGGCGCGGTATACGGTACTTGGGTCGGCACTTTTGTCAGTTTTGCAGGATCGTGCTTTGCAGGCTTTTGTGGTTATTTTATTGCACGATTCCTGAGTAAAGGCATGCTGAGTCGGATCGCTTCCGAAGCCGAAGTGGTTCAGTTTAAAGGATTTTTTGATGCCTGGGGAGGGGTTGCTATTATTGTTAGCCGAATGACGCCTATTTTGCCGGAGGTGATGACCCTCCTGGCGGGTTTATCAAAAATGAAAATCAGTCGATTTACTTTTGCACTGTCATTGGGAACGCTGCCCACGGCTTTTTTGTATGCCTATCTCGGGCATACGGCAAGATCCGAGCCGGTTTATGCCGTTATCGGTGCAACGATTCTGCCTCTCGCTATTTGGCCGTTATACATAACATTGCTACGCCATTCGGGGTCCTGATTTTTTACTAGTATAAGAGAAATTATGTTTACATAGTATCTGCTGATTTTCTATTTTGTTGGCTTTATAGAAGCTATTGAATGTCACCCTACTTCTATTGTACAAAAATTTGAAAAAATGGTCTTATGTTAATAAGCTGTAAATAAAGGATTGAAA
>NZ_JBFXHE010000398.1:0-4115 GCF_050177295.1 Desulfobacter sp. | reverse complement strand
TGCATTACCTGTCCATTGAGGGCATGCTGGAAGCGTCCGGGGTAAATGAGCCCGAAGCCAATTTCTGCAAGGCCTGTTTTGACGGAACCTATCCCGTGCCCTTTGATCCCAATTTTACTAAACAGTGTATGGGATAAAATGAAAAAAAAAACCGTTGCATTTTCAAGGCAGAGCACCAATCTGTTTTTTCACATACTGACACGGTGTAATCTGCGCTGTTCCCACTGCTATATCAACCGGGACCAGCATGGAAGCAACACCCTTTCCATGGACACGATCAGGGATTGGCTCGGCATCTTTTCTTCAAAGGCAAAGGATACCAACCTGATTTTCCTAGGAGGCGAACCCACCCTTCATCCGGATCTTGCTTCAGTCATAGGCATCTGCGGATCCATGGGATTCAAATCCATCACCATCGATACCAACGGTTTTTTATTTCATAATATCCTGGACAATATCACACCCAATCAGATTGACTTTTTTTCATTTTCCCTGGACGGTGTCAGCAAAGGAATCAATGATTCTATCCGGGGAGACGGAAGTTTTGATGCCGTCATGTCCGGTATACGCCGTGCTGTGAAAAAAGGGTTCTCCTGCTCAATGATCTACACGGTTTCTGAAAAAAATATTCATGAAGTCCCAAAGCTTCCTGAACTGGTAAAGGATCTTGGAATTTCCCGGTTTTTTATCCAGGTGGTGGGTCTGCGGGGCGAATCGGAAAACACCAATGCAAAACACCAGGTATTAAAACCAGAATGGACCTGTATCATTCCCAAAACCGCAGAACAGATTGCAGAACAGGGAATCATCGTTACCTACCCCAAGGTGTTCCTCACCCATGAAGAAAGGTTTGAATGTGCTGCCAATGTGGCGGACAACTATTTTATTTTCCCCAACGGACGGGTATATCAATGCCCTTTATGTGAGGATTTTCCCTTTCATTCCTATGAGATAATAAACAATGAACTTATACCCCGTCCAAAAATTAATGAAACGGATTTTTTCTCTTTGCAGATTCCCGAAGGTTGTGTAATGAACAAATTAATACAGCCGGGAAATCTGTCCTACGATGATAACGGATTTCCCCGCTATAAAATCGCATGTTGTATGCTCAAAGAAGAACTTCACCCTTAAAAGGTTCAAAAAAATAGCATGAAAAAGTTATCAATCAAAATTATTTTTACAGTCGGTATGATATGGATGGCTGCAGCAGGCATGTTATATGCCGGTGCAGATATTGCGGTGGAGGAACCTGTATTTTTATTTGGCAGCGTAACCGAAGGAACACAGGTCACCCATGACTTTATCATCAGTAATCCCGGGGATGATGTACTATCTATCCTGCGGGTGGTCACCTCATGCGGCTGCACAGTTGCCGATTATCCAAAAACCATTGCCCCGGGGAAAACAGGCATCATACATGTTAAAGCTGACACTTCCGGCTATGGTGGCAGATCATTCAAGCGGCAGCTCGTCATCCGAACCGATGCGCCTGGAGAAGAGTCTGTCAGACTGCAGATAGAAGGAATCGTGAAATAATTTTCCCAGGTTTTACCCGGCCTCAGATTTAAATTTCATAAAAAAAACAGGAGTTACCATGGGATTAATTTCTTCCACCCATTCCATCAGCCGGTATTATATTGACGGTGATTTTCCTGACGGTGCTGCAGAAGGTGTCCGCCAGGGACTGATTGAAAACGCCATCCCTGAAATTGAAAACGAATACGATGAAATTTCAGCCGGATGGACCCCGCTTGAAACCCCGTACAATCCGGATTTTGAATCAGCTTCATTTATATTCGGAACTTATTTTGCCTTTTCCCTGCGAATTGATAAAAAATCAATACCGGCTAAACTGATCCAGAAACATATGGCCATTGAAACGGAGAAAAAAAAGAAAGAGAGTGGCAGACCATTTATTTCAAAAAATGAAAAAGCTGAAATAAAGGAAATGGTCATTGATATTCTGATGCATAAAACGCCATTTATTCCAAATATTTATGATGTATTATGGGATTATAACAACAAAAACCTGATTTTATTTTCCACCCAGAAGGCGGCCAATGAACTGTTTGAAACCCTGTTTTTCAAATCCTTTGACCATAAACCCATCAGGATTTTTCCATACACCCTGATCGAAAAATTAGGCAGTTTTACAAGCGATAAAAAAGACCGGGTGTCGGCATTGGCCCCGTTAAATATGAAAGGTGTTCAATAATGCTGGATATTGCTACCGCTTATAATAAATACGGCTTTCTGGGCAATGAATTTTTAACCTGGATCTGGTACCTCGTTGAAACGGACCAGGATATTACAGCCCTTTCAGGTTCAAAAGATCCGGTAACCCTTGAGATTGGCAATTCCATCAGTCTGGAAAACAACCTGGGCGATAAATCAAAGGAAAAAATCAGCATTAAAGGTGATCAGGCCGGTCTTGAAGAAGGAAGCACAGCCCTTAAAAAAGGGGCATGGGTGACAGATATAAACCTGATCTGCAGGATGGGCGAAGAAGAGTATAAATTTTCCATCAAAGGTGAAAGTTTCAATATTACCGGTTTAAAGACACCAACCATTGACACATCCTCATCAGAAGACGAAATAGAGGGTTTAATTATTGAAAAAACCTTTTTAATCATGAAGGTTATCAACGTTATTGACACCCTTTTTTTAAAATTTATTGAAAAAAGGATTTCAGATGACTGGAATACATCGGATTTAAAGGGTATCAGGGCGTGGATTCAATCCTGACAAAAAATTGTTCAAAAAGCCTGTTTTATGGACCCTTAAAAAACAGGCTTTCAATACCTTGTATTTTTAAAAATCTTTTATTCAAACTGTTTAACATAAAAAATATTATAATAATTAATGATATCATATAATTAAACTAATTATGAACATTTAAGACGTAATTATTATTGTTATTATATTTTTTTAAAATAATACTAATATATTCATCCTTTTGTTTCTTAATTTCCAAGTTCTTGTTTCTTGACCTGTAAACTGGTATTAAAAAATGTGAACTGGAATCTTTCTTCAGGAAAGCTAAAATGGCATATAATTTAAAAATATTTTCCGGAGGATCCAATCCGGATCTGGCAACGGAAATCTGCAGGCATATCGGAATTTCTTTAAGTCCTATGGAAACGTCCCGGTTTTCAAATGACAATTTATTTGTTCAGATTAAGGAAAGTGTCAGGGAAGAGGATGTATTCGTGGTCCAATCGTTAACCACACCGGTGAGCGACCACCTCATGGAGCTGATGATTACTCTGGATGCCCTGCGCAGCGCATCTGCCAAACGGATTACAGCTGTTATTCCTTATTATTCATATGCCCGGTCCGATAAAAAGGATGCACCAAGAATTTCCATTGCTGCCCGCCTGGTGGCCGATCTTTTGAAAACTGCCGGGGCAGACCGGGTTTTGACCATGGATTTGCACGCTGATGCCGTGCATGGATTTTTCAGCATCCCCGTGGATCATTTAACCGCCATGCCCACAATCTGTGATTATTTTGCAGCGCTTCTGGATCTGTCAAAGGTGGTGGTGGTGGCCACGGATGCCGGCGGGGCTAAAAGGGCTGGCCGGTTTGCCAACCGTCTGGACACTTCCCTTGCCATTATTGACAAACGCCGGCTCAGCGATTCCAATGTTCAGCAGGGGCTGGTTGTGGGTAATGTAAAGGGTCTGGATGCCATTATTTTTGACGATGAAATATCCACAGGGGGAACCCTTGTGAGCACCGTTGAGACTTTGAAAAGGGCAGGCGCGGCTAAGGTTTATGTCGGTGCAACCCACCCGGTGCTTTGCGGACAGGCCGTGAAAAATTTGAGTCAGACCTTTATATCCGAGATCGTGGTAACCAACACGGTGTATATCTCTGCAGAAAAACAGTTTCCCCAGCTTAAATCCTTATCCGTGGCACCGCTTTTTGCAAGAGCCATCAAGCACATCCATACAGGAGAAAGTGTATCAGCGCTTTTTAAGCCCTAAGAGGCAGAAGTATGTGTTAGAAACTGCAGTAACTTCTGGTGTTGCCTGATCCCCGGGCAGGGCAATTTCCCTGATAAATGCAGGCAGGCAGTTCCAGATTTTTTTTGGCTGTCTGATGCTTCT
>NZ_JBFXHE010000397.1:1386-4118 GCF_050177295.1 Desulfobacter sp. | reverse complement strand
TGGCCGCCAATTCAAACTGTTTTTCTATATTATCAGGAATAGAGGAAAGATCAAAGGCGATCAGGCTGTTCATGCCGCGAGCTGCGTTCAGCAGTAACTCGTTCAGGTTTTGCCCCCAAACGTGAAGCGCACAGTCGGCGGTATGCTCCATTTCTTCAAATCCTGGATCATAGAAGGTATGAAAGGATTCCGGCAAAGATTTTGTCGGCATTATGTTCCCTTTTTAACTACTTCAAAGTAACAGAATCGGTGTTATAGAAGAGAGCCGTTTACCGAACAGCAGTTCGAATTGTTTGTAACCCTATTTGATTTTTCACGGGTCCTTGTTGTAAAAGTTAGCTGCCAAACATCCCCTATATATGAAGGAGCCCGTCAATAGTTCTTTATAAGCCAGTTTGCCAAAAACATCAAATTCAATTATGGGTTTTCTCTGGATGCTCACGTTGGAGCGGATTATAGAACCTACTCCGGTTATATTTTTCAGGAAGTTTTCATTTATGACCCGTTCTTTAAGCAACTCCGAGGCCTCCTGAATACGGAACAGACATGAATGCCGAAGACGCCCCGGAAGGCCAGGGTCATGGACAACATTCGCCTAAATCAGACAAGAATCGTCCTGCTCTGTATCCATAGGACATTTCAGGTCCAGTTTTTCGAAAAAATAGCCACCTGTGCATACGGTTTCTTCTGTCATTGAATATAAAGCATATGGCATGACTATTGCTTATGGCTTGTTTGTGAGCTGATTAAGCCTATAGAGCCACTTGTGAGGCAATAACAATAAAAACCTGAGTAAATAAAAGAAAAAAGAGAGAGAATCACTCGGAGACGGATTCCAGAAGATTAAGAAAACTGAAACTGAAACTGAAACTGAAAATTAAAGGAAAGGATGGGAGGAGAATTCCACACCCTTTATACGGGAGTTAAATCACTTCGATGAACGATATACCATGTATCTCATGTGTGTTGGCAGGAGGTTCCTGTTGCATTAACAGACAAATTGTTTTGACATTAGGCGATCTACAGCGCATCAATGCCCGTGTAGGGCATAATGATTTTTTTACGATGGAAGAACCTGAACCCTGGTATCTTGACCCTTTCTACGATCAGGCTTGGTTGCCCTTGGTATTGAACCCGGAAGGACTGTTAAGGGTTCTTAAGCGAAGTCCAGATAAAAGCTGCGGAATGCTGACAAAAACAGGGTGTGTTCTACCTTTTGAATCCAGACCGCTTGTCTGTCAATTGCATCCGTATATGTATACCGAAACAGACATCATAGGCATTGATGATACGTGCCCCATTTCCAAAGAAAAGGATGGGTTCACCATTCTGGACAGACTCAACATGTCCATAGAAAAAGCTGTTGGTTGGCAACATTTGCTCTATAGTGAATTGTATACCGAACGATATGGAAAGGCGTTTGATTTTTGTAAAACAGGAAGTAATTCTTAAATTAATGGGTCTGCTGACCCTGCTGTCATCCTACACCACGGTCAGCAGCATAAAACAATGGGAAAACCGTCCCTTTCAGGAATAAAGCAGAACAGTTCTTCCATGATGATGTAAATGGATGCTGAGCCGACATTGCCTGTATAGGGCAGGTTGGTAAACCATTTATCATAGAGGACTTCAAACCCGGTCTCTTTCATGACCTGATAAAATTTATCCCTGAAATAGTGTGATGAGTAATGGGGCAGGTACCAGTCCACATTTTCAGCCCTTAACTTCGGGTTTGCGGCAATTCGCCCAAGGGCTTGGCCCATGGTTTTCACAATGTGGCGGCCCAGCAGTTGGGTGTCCTGTTTAACGGCAAGCAGGTTTTCATTTGGATTTTATTTTTGTTGTTCTTGTTTGTATATCTTGTTATATGTTGGTTAATGCCAACATATAACAAGATTGTTTAGTATAATGATGGGAAAAACAAACAAAAATTGGGTCGCAATGTCGGATAAAGCAATCATAAGCGCCATTGGTGCATATATTAGACATCAGCGACTGGAACAGAACAAAACACAGGCTCAAATCGCAGAAGATGCCGGCATCAACCGTTGGACCGTGAGCCAAATAGAAAATGGCGGATCCATAACGCTTGCTACCCTTATCCAGATATTGAGGGTGCTTGATCTGCTCAATTTGTTGAGCAGATTCACCATTGAGGAATCAATCAGCCCGATAGAGTATGCCAGATTAAAAGAGAAAGAAAAAAAAAGAGCAAGGCCTAAACCTAAAGCAAATGATTCAAATGGGGATTTGGGGTGGTAGATTATGCATATGTACATATCTGGGATACGTTTGTAGGGGTTGTCAGGTGGAATACTGCACAGCAATTGGCAAGTTTCCAGTTTGATAAAAGTTTTATAGAAAAAAACTGGGATATTTCTCCGATAAAAATGCCTGTCAGCAACGGCAGCCGCGTATACAGTTTTCCCGATCTACGTCCGTCAAAAGATATGACAGGGGATACGTTTAAAGGGTTACCCGGTTTGCTTGCAGACTCTCTGCCTGATAAATATGGCAATCAGCTGATTGAAACATGGCTGGCCCAAAATGGCCGTCCGCCTGACAGCATGAATCCGGTCGAAAAATTATGTTTTATCGGCACCAGGGGAATGGGGGCGCTGGAGTTTGAGCCTGCGTGGTTGAAAGCAGGCAAAAACACATTTTCTGTCGAGATCGCCAGCCTTGTCGATGTTGCTAAAAGAGTACTATCGGAAAGAGAGCGTTTTGAAATA
>NZ_JBFXHE010000397.1:0-1286 GCF_050177295.1 Desulfobacter sp. | reverse complement strand
TTTGAAATATCCGGAAGCAGAACAAATGTTTCGGCGAATGGTATTTAATGTTCTGGCAACCAATTGTGATGATCACACTAAAAATTTTTCGTTTCAGTTGAAACAGGGTGAAGAATGGAGACTTTCGCCGGCATATGATGTCTGTTATTCGTATGATTCTAAAAATGTGTGGGTAAATCAGCAGACGTTAAGCATAAATGGAAAACACAGGGATATAGATAAAGAAGATTTAATGACGATTGCCAAGGCAAACAACATAAAAAAAGGGGAAAAAATAATTAGGCAAATCAATACAGTGGTCAAGAGCTGGAAGGATTTTGCAAACCGGACAAAAGTAAGAAAAGAATTGCTGCAGACCATTCAAGACAATTTGCATACGCTTAATGGGACACTTTGAAATTATATGCGATTGTTACTGAGGTGGAAAGAGTCTTGTTGTATCTGAAATCTTCTTTGTGATATTTCCCGCATTTTGCAGTCGTTGTTTTATCACTTATAGTTTGTTGTGAGGTGAATAGTGGATAAAAAATTTGATTCCGGCAAAAAAGAGGTGCTCAGGGCACGTTATGAGGCCCAGAAAATTGCCTTTGCACCTGTGGTGTTCCAAGCGGTACGCCTGCTGAGGGATCTGAACATTCTCAACGTTATTGAAGCGGCCGGAAAGACCGGGCTTAAAACCGAAGCGATTGCAGAACAAACAGGCGTCTCTTGTTACGGGGTAACCGTTCTGTGTGAAACCGGACTTAGCCAGGACGTTTTGGAGATCAAGGATGATTGCTATATACTAACCAACGTCGGACATTTTCTGCTCAATGATGAACTAACCAAAGTGAACATGGATTTTATCCATGACGTCTGCTATGAGGGGCTTTTTCGGTTAGATCAGGCGATTGCAACAGGGAAGCCTTCCGGGTTGGAAGTGTTTGGCAAGTGGCCCACAATTTACGAAGCATTAGGCCATCTGCCCCCCAAGGCGCAAAAAAGTTGGTTTGCTTTTGACCATTTTTACAGTGACTGTGCCTTTCCCGACGCCTTACCCTATGTATTTGACCTTAAACCGAAGTCACTTCTGGACATCGGCGCAAATACCGGAAAATTTGCCATCCAATGTGTTCGCCATAATCCGGATGTCCATGTCACTATGATGGATTTGCCCGGACAGCTTGCCAAAGCAAAAGAGAATATTGCGGCACAAGGTTTCGGCAATAGAATCACCGAATATCCTATTTGTGATCTGCTCGATCCGAAAGCCCAGTTTCCCGGCGGTTTTGATGCGGTATGGATGA
>NZ_JBFXHE010000396.1:0-4133 GCF_050177295.1 Desulfobacter sp. | reverse complement strand
GCTGCGGATTTTTTGGGATCATGGGTTTCACACAATTCGCCGGCCTTGCTTATATCCATCAGCAGGTTGATTAAGGGGAAGGTATTAAGAAAATCGTTCAGATCGTCAAAGGCATCAATGTTCTGTTCATAGGTGCCTGTCCGGTTCATGGCTTGCAGGTGCTTAATCTTTTTTTCAAGCTCTGACTGTTCTTCACCGGTCAAAACCCAGGAAAATTCATCTCGTACACTTTCGGCGTAATAAATCAGCGAATAGCAGAGTATGTTCTCGTCAAATAGCTGTTTTGCCTTGTCAAGCTTCCTCTTTGCCAGGGTGTAAGCCGTTTCTATGACCTCTCCGGTGGTTTCATGGAGAACATTGTGGATATCCTTTACTATATCCGCACTTCTGAGGGTCAGCTCCTCCACGGCATAACTATCGGATTTTTTTGCATTGGCTTCATCAATCATGGCTTCAAGTTCCATAAACAGCTTTTCGTCTGCCTTGCCCCTGGACAGGGTTTTACTTAAAGCAACGTCCGGAAGCTGTGTCAACGCGCCTGAAACCTCGACAATATTGTTTTCATCTATTTTCAGGGTTACCGCGATACTGAAAGGCGTATCAGATTCCTTTTGATCCGAATTGGACCGGTACTCCCGGATGGCCTCCGCATCAATACTCAGCCAGAAATCGCCAATGGATTCCTCTGCATCATTGACGATATTGAAAAATTTCATATGAATCAATTTCTGATAGGCGCCCACAAGCCTGAACACTTCCTCTTGTTCACAGGGCAAAGGGGTATTTTTTTCCACAAACAGGTAGCGTTCTCCATTGTCAAGGGCAACATAGTAGTCATGGGCTGCAGCATGGACAATGTTGAATACGCCCTGGTCTATGGTATGCTTTTCAAGGTCGAATCCGCAATGGCTGCAAATTGTGTCTGACTGCCCGACAATGCATCCGCATCCCGGACATTCATAATTCTCGGAAAGCCGGTGGCTTAAAATGGCCGCGCCCTCGGCAACAGCCAGCATGGGCCGGTCATGGAGCATCACTTTTTCTTTGCCGAACATATCTTCCATTGCCTTGATAATGCATGGAATTTTTGAACTGCCGCCCACCATCAGCACATTGTCTATAAGATCCGGCGAGAAATGAATATCATCGAGCAGCTTTTGGACCAGGGCCAGGGTATTTTGCACCGCAGGCCGGATCAGCTCTTCAAAGGTTTCCCGGGTCAGAATGACGTCCACATCCAAAAGGTCGCCGTCGGCATCCTTCAGCAGGCCCAAAAGTTCGATATAGGCTTCCTGCTCATCGCTGAGCTTAATTTTGGCTTGTTCAACAGCGGCCTTAAGTTCTCCCAGAAAACGGTTTTTTACCCCAGAATCCTGCTCAGCGATCATTCCGGCAATATCATCAATTCCATATTCACGGGCGGTTTCCTGTAAAACATATTCTTCCAGTTTCCGGTCAATATCCTCTCCGCCGAGCCACATATTGCCGCCTTTGCCCTGTTCTATAAATTGCCCGCCACTGATTGTAAGAACAGACAGGTCAAAGGTTCCGCCGCCAAAATCAAATACCAAAACCGTCTTGGCATCATCCTCATTCACCTGGTCCACCCCAAAGGAAATTGCCGCCGCAGTAGGTTCGGAAAGCAGCCTTTGAACTTTAATGCCGGCCAGGGCCGCCGCGGTTCTTGTGGCATGCTTCTGTTTATCGTTAAAATAGGCGGGCACGGTGATCACGGCATATTCCACCTTATCCCCAAGACTTTTTTCCGCATCTTCCCGAATTTTTTTAAGAATTTGGGATGAAATCTCTTCAGGGGAAAATTCCTTATTCCCTATGCGGATCACCAGGCTGTTATCAGTGCCCTTGGACTGGCTGGCAATAATGAAGGCGTGTCTTGGGTCATTGATGAGTTTTTGAACTTCCGGATTGGTAATACTTCTGCCCATTAACCGTTTCACCGCTGTGATGGTGCTGGCCGGCTCCTGTTTGATCCATTCCAGGGCGTGCTTTCCCACAACAAATTTAGGCCGGTTCAGCAGGTCTCTAATTTTATTGTTTTTTATGCATACACAGGATGGGGTTATGGTGTCTCCCTCACGGTTGGGTATTATTTCAACATGCACCTTTTTGATACCGGATGCCGAGTTGGTGGTTCCTAAATCAATTCCAATGGATTTTGACATAACATTTTCTGTTTTTTTTGGGGGGTTAAAAGTAAGTACAGACTATTAACAAAACAGGATAAAATTTTCAATAATTTTCACGCTCCGCCCCGCAGACCAGGGAGATGAGAAGATCAAACCGGTTGCACTTGGGGTGGAAACATGAAATGAATAAGAATAATTGCGGTTTTTTTACCAAGGGTATATTAAAAATATTAAACCGTGCTTAATACAGGAAGGGCAAAAATGAAAACAGCTATGGACATCATGGAAAAAGAAGTCATCTCCATAACCCCGGAAACCGACATCACCCGGGCCGTGGAAATTCTTTTAAATAACCACATAAACGGTGTACCCGTGGTGGATGGGGATGGTATGCTCAAGGGGATTTTGTGCCAGAGTGATCTCATTTTCCAGCAGAAAAATATTTCCCTGCCCCCCATCCTCACATTTTTGGACGGCATTATTCCTTTGTCTTCATCTAAGAAATTGGAACAGGAAATGAAAAAAATAGCCGCCAGCACCGTGGCCCAGGCCATGGTTGTCGATCCTGTCACTGTCACACCGGACACACCGGTCAGCGACATTGCAGCGCTGATGGTTGAAAAACATTTTCACACCATTCCCGTGGTCCAGGATGGTAAAGTGGTCGGTATTGTGGGCAAGGAAGATGTGTTAAAGACATTGATAAATCCATAAGCCGGCAAAATTTATGCGCGCCTGATTTACCCCGCTATTCATCACTCTCCTGGCGCAGGTAATCAATGAATTTTTTCAATGGTTTCAGGTAGGGGATGATGATGAGTACACAGATGGCGGCAAAAACATACTGGAGCATTGCAAACCGGTGCTCAAGAAAATCAAACCCATAGCACCAGGCCACTATGGCTGTCAGGGTACCAAGGCCCGCTGCACTGAAATTGCTGAACAGACGCATCCTGAGCATATAACCGATGATGGTGCCCACCACAGGGCCTGTGACAGGCAGGGGGGCCATCACAAAGGTAAATACGCCGATCCAGCCCCAGCGTTCTATTTTTTCTTTTTTCTCCTCAGCCTTTTCCCTGAGTTTGTCCATGAATCTTCGTACCCAGGCCGCTTTGAATATACCGTTGGTGCTTAGAACAAAGCCTGCATAGGTATAGCAGACAATCAGGCATTCCAGATAAAAATTCAGGACAATTGTGGAAACAGGGCTGAAGCCATTGAGTATGCATAGGCCGATGCCTCCGGCCCGGCTGCCCACACAGTGGGTAATGAACACCACAAAAGCAATCTTTGCACCAGGCACGTCCTGGACCAGACCAATGATAACAAGAACAAAAAACAGGACAGTAAGCAAAAAGCCGGTCACAAGGACCCGGCCTTCAATGGTGTTAAAAAGAAATTTTTTCATTTCCAAGTTTTTATTCTAAATTATTTTTGAAGACCGTTTATAAAGTATGCCGGGATCATTGTCAAGACAGACTGTAATCGTAGCAGGTTACAGCTTTATACCCACAAAGAGAGTGACAATGCCCAGGGTCATCTCCTTGAACCGGATCGCCTTGAACCCTGCCGTTTTCATCTGGTCAGCAAAAGATACGGGATCGGGGAATTTTAATACGGATTCAGGCAGATAAGCGTAAGCACTGCTGTGTTTTGAAAAAAAAGAGCCGATTAACGGCAATATTTTTTGAAAATACAAAAGGTAAAGCCTGCGCATAATTCCCTTTTGGGGTGTGGTCAGCTCCAGAATGATGATTCTGCCGCCCGGTTTCAGGGTGCGGTAAAATTCTTTCATGGCCCCTGTCCGGTTCATGATATTGCGGATGCCAAAGGCCATGAAACCGGCGTCAAACTGCTGATTTTTTACGGGCAGGTTCAACGCGTCACCGTTGACAAGGGCAATGGCCCGGCCCCCGGGGCAGTTCAGTTTTCTTTTGCCAAGGGCCAGCATGCCAAAGGAAAAGTCCAGTCCGGTAACAGATG
>NZ_JBFXHE010000395.1:0-4147 GCF_050177295.1 Desulfobacter sp. | reverse complement strand
CATCCAAATCGTTTTCCGGTACACCTTTTCCTCCTGGCCGCTATAATTTTGAGAGCAACCCAGAGAAGTTTCAGAGGTAGCATGCTGAACTTTGCCAATTTGACTCTGGATCTGTTCAGTGGCTTCTGACGTCTGCCCAGCCAAGTCTTTAATTTCGTTTGCCACAACAGGGAAGCCCTTGCCTGCCTCTCCTGCCCTTGCCGCTTCAATTGCGGGTTCATTCGTTGTCAATAAAAAAGAAAGGAAGCTGAATTAACCCGTTGTGCCCATTTGCAAAATAGGTCTTGACCGGTTTTTTCAGTTGTGAGATATAAAAACAGGAATATAAGCTATAGATTGCTTATTTATTGACTAAAATGATTTAAAAGGCCGGTTTGCGGAATTCTTTACAAGCCGGTTCTTTTGTTATATTGTCCAATGGATTCTATATATTGGGATTAAATCTTATTCGGATTACCATTCAACGAGGTGAAAGATTATGAAAAAAAGAATGCAGACCATTGACGGGAATACTGCGGCAACCCATGTAGCATACGCCATGAGCGAGGTAGCAGCGATTTACCCGATCACACCTTCCAGCCCTCTGGGTGAAATTGCCGATTCCTGGGCATCCCAGGGGAGAAAAAATATTTTCGGGCAGATCCTGGACATCAAGCAGATGCAGTCCGAGGCCGGTGCTGCCGGTGCTGTCCACGGCTCCCTTGCAGCAGGCGCTTTGACCTCCACCTTTACAGCCTCCCAGGGGCTGTTGCTCAAGATACCCAATATGTACAAGATCGCAGGCGAACTGCTCCCCTGTGTTTTTCATGTAACAGCCCGGGCCATTTCCGCCCATGCCCTGTCCATCTTCGGAGACCACCAGGATGTCATGGCAGCCAGGCAGACCGGGTTCGCCATGCTGGCCTCCTGCTCAGTTCAGGAAGCCCAGGACCTGGCCCTTGTGGCCCACCTTGCAACCATGGACGCCCGGGTTCCTTTTCTCCATTTCTACGACGGGTTCAGAACCTCCCATGAAATTCAGAAAATTGAAATGATTGAATACGAGGACATGGCATCCCTGTTCAACTATGACGCTTACTGGGCATTCAAGGCCAGGGCCATGAACCCGGAACATCCCGACACCCGCGGAACTGCCCAGAATCCGGATATTTATTTCCAGGGCAGGGAGGCAACCAACTCTTTTTACCTCAAAGTGCCTGCCATTGTTAAGCAATATATGAAAAAGGTGGGCGATCTTACCGGGCGCCATTATCAGCCCTTTGATTATGTGGGTGATCCTGAAGCTGACCGTGTTGTTGTCGCCATGGGTTCCAGCTGTGAAGCCATTGAAGAGACCATTGAAAAACTCAATGCCACGGGCGAACGCTTAGGCCTGATAAAAGTCCGGTTATACAGACCCTTTGACATCCGGGAATTTCTGCTCACCGTGCCGGCTTCCGTGGAAACCCTGACAGTGCTTGACAGGACCAAGGAACCCGGTGCCATTGGCGAGCCCCTGTACCAGGATATCTGCACCGCCTTTATGGAACACGGGGAAGGCCCCCGGATCATCGGCGGCCGTTACGGGTTGTCCTCAAAGGAATTCAACCCCTCCATGGTCAAAGCCGTGTTTGACAACATGAAGGCCATGTCCCCGAAAAACCATTTCACCGTGGGGATCATTGACGACGTCACCCATACCTCACTGGACGTGAAAAAAGGTTTTGACGCCGCGCCGGCAGGTACCATTTCCGCCAAATTCTGGGGCCTTGGTTCCGACGGAACCGTGGGGGCCAACCAGTCGGCCATCACAATCATCGGTGACAACACCGACAAATATGCCCAGGGATATTTTGCCTATGACTCCAAAAAATCCGGCGGGCTCACCGTTTCCCATCTGCGCTTTGGCGATGTAAAAATCAAAAGCACCTATTTGATTGAGTCCTCGGATTTTGTAGCCTGTCATAAATCCAACTATGTGCAGATCTACGATGTCCTCAAGGGAATGAAAAAGGGCGGCACCTTCCTGCTCAACTCGGAATGGTCCACCATTGCAGATCTGGAAAAACATATCCCGGGCCATGTGCGCCGCACCATATATGAGAAAGAACTGAACTTCTACAACATTGACGCCGTAAAAATTGCCGGTGAAGTGGGTCTTGGCAACCGCATCAACATGATTATGCAGACCTGTTTTTTCAACCTTGCCAATGTGCTTCCGGTTGAACAGGCCATTGAACTGCTGAAAAATGATATCAAGAAAAAATTCGGCAAAAAGGGCGATGCCATAGTTAAAATGAATATTGAGGCTGTGGACAAGACCCTGGAAAACCTGGTGAAAGTGGATGTGCCCGTATCCTGGAAAGAGGCCGTGGACGAAGTCAGAATTGAGGAACCTGCCACACCCTTTGTGGACAATGTTATGCGCAAAATCAATGCCCAGGAAGGTGATGATGTGCCGGTATCTGCCTTTTCCGTGGATGGCGTGTTTGAAGCAGGCACATCCCAGTATGAAAAACGCGGGGTGGCCATCAAAGTACCCGAATGGATTGCCGAAAACTGCATTCAGTGCAACCAGTGTTCCTTTGTATGCCCACACGCCGCGATTATCCCCATTATGGCAACACCTGAGGAGCTTAAAGATGCCCCGGCATCCTTTGTCACCGTTGACGGCAAGGGCAAGGGTCTGGAGCAGTTCAAATTCAGAATGCAGGTCAACCCCCTTGACTGCCAGGGTTGCGGCAATTGTGCAGATATCTGCCCGGCCAAAAAACCAGCCCTTGAAATGAAATCTCTGGCCTCCCAGGTGGACGTGGAAAAAGAGAATCACAAATTTTCATTGACCGTTCCATTCAAGACAGATGTCATGAAACGCGATACCCTCAAGGGCAGCCAGTTGTGGAAACCGCTGCTTGAATTCTCCGGCGCATGCGCGGGTTGCGGAGAAACGCCGTATGTAAAACTGATCACCCAGCTTTTTGGCGAGAGAATGACCGTTGCCAATGCCACGGGCTGTTCTTCCATCTGGGGTGCATCTGCACCGTCTATGCCCTATTGCGTCAATGCCGACGGCCAGGGTCCTGCCTGGGCATCTTCCCTGTTTGAGGATGCTGCCGAATACGGTTACGGTATGCTGCTGGCCACAAAATCCAGACGCAAAACCCTGGCTGCAAAGATGGAAAAGGCCATTGAACAGGGTGTTTCCAGTGATATCAAAGCTGCCATGCAAGGCTGGATCGCCGGCAAGGACAATCTTGAAGAGTCCAGAAAATACGGGGACGATCTTAAACGCCTGCTCAAAGGGGCCTGCCAGGGCATTCTTAAAGAGATCAATGATGAACAAGACCTGTTTGTGAAAAAATCCCACTGGGTTTTCGGTGGTGACGGCTGGGCCTATGATATTGGGTTTGGCGGTTTGGACCATGTACTGGCATCCGGGGATGACATTAATATCCTGGTGCTGGATACAGAAGTGTACTCCAACACGGGCGGCCAGTCCTCCAAGGCCACGCCCACCGGCGCCATTGCCAAATATGCCGCATCCGGAAAGAAAATCGGGAAAAAAGATATGGCCCGGATGATGATGAGTTACGGGTATGTCTATGTGGCAACCATCTCCATGGGTGCCAGCAAGAACCAGACGCTTAAGGCGCTTCTGGAAGCGGAAAGCTACCCCGGCCCCTCCCTGGTTATCGCCTATGCACCGTGTATCAACCAGGGCATTAAAAAGGGTATGGGCAAAACCCAGGAGGAGGAAAAACTGGCTGTTGAATCCGGTTACTGGCCCATGTTCCGGTTCAATCCCCAGCTTACCCGTGAAGGAAAAAATCCCTTTACCCTTGACTCCAAACAACCCGACGGAACCCTGCAGGCGTTCTTAAGCGGTGAAGTGCGGTTTGCGGCCCTGGAAAAAAGCTTTCCCGAGGAGTCCAAACGTTTAAGGGAAGCCCTTGGCAAAGAAGTTGAGGAAAAATACGCCATGCTTAAAATGATGGCAGATGCCGGCAAAGAAGAATAAAGTTCATTCATAATAAAAATCATTATGATTTAGGGGCGAGACCGTTGTATGTGTTTCGCCCCCTTTTTTATGCGTTTTGCACCAGTTGTGGATTTAATAATTAAAAAATCCTTTGCCGCTTTTTCGACCGAGCCAGCCGGCACGGACATA
>NZ_JBFXHE010000394.1:0-4167 GCF_050177295.1 Desulfobacter sp. | reverse complement strand
TTGAAATTAAAATAACTAATTTCAAAGAGGGCGTCATTTTTCAACGCTTTTGTCAACAAAAAAATGATGTTTTTATAAAAAAAATGCTATCGGAGTTACCTTGCAAGAACCTAACCGGACACTACTGAATTATCATATAAGGCTTCTAAAATTATTTTGGTACAATTAAACTATTGGGGCTTAATTAGTTGAGGGTTGTCGTTTCTTCCAGAGAGAAGACTGCCTGGGTGACTGCGGAGAGACTGGAACTGCTGAGAATTTTAAGAGGTATTTTGTGCTGGTTACAGAGCTTTTTGGCCTTGATACAGGCGTTGTGGCTATTGCAGCTCACCGGACAGATCACCAGGTCTGACTTTTTGACCATGGCTTCAATGTCCATGCCTGCGCCTTTGATATAACCATCATGGTATTCGAATTTACCACCGGCTTTTTCAACAATGTCTTTGTAGTAGGCTTTCATCTTGGTAATGCCGCCGATCATGAAAATCCTGCGGGCACAAAGCCGGTAATGGCTGCAGGCCTCTTGCCTGCATAGGGGCTCGATCTGGCAGAGGGGCGGGGCCACATCACTAAGGAGAGTCATAAGTGTATCCATTTCGATGCGGATGGTTTTATTTTCTTTGCGAATTCTGGCAAATTCAATGCTTTGGGCCTGGAATTCCTGTTCCCTCTTTTCAAGGGCCATGGTTCCCACCGTCAGTTCAGCATTAAGGGCAACAACCCGGTCCTCCAATTCCCGGATGCGGGCGTTGGCGTCCTGAGTTTCAGGAACAACACGCTGTTCAAGGTCGACCACCTGCTTTTTTAACCGCGCATTTTCGCTTTCCAGGCCGGCAATGCGCTTTGCATCTTCTTTTCTCTGTTTTACAAGGTCTTTGTTTTCACCGATTTTGAATTTAAGTTTCTTTTTTTCCCGGTCCAGGGCTGCCCTGTTGTTTGCCAGATCCTTACGGACATTGAAGATCCCGGTCATGTTGGCGTGGGCTTTCATGTGAACTTCGCCGTATACATCCTTAAGCAGATCAAGTGTGGTGTCTTCATAGGATACGATGGCATACATCAGCGGTCCCACATGGCCGGATTCAAAATTTTCTTTCCAGATCTGCCGCATTTGTTGATCATCCATGCCGTCTATGATCTCCATCCATTTTTTTGCCTGGCTCCGAATGACATTGTTCACCTTTTCTGACACCTTGTTTCGTTCGTTGAGCTTGGACATAATGATCTGATGATATTCGTAGGATTTGAGCCCAGAAACATTATAACCGCATTTTTTCAGGATATCCCTGTGTTTTTCAACGCTAAGAATGGCACCGGCCACCGGACATTTGAAATGGGATTCAATTTCCCACATGCTTGAAAACTTAAAAAATTTTTCGAACATATCATTTACCTCTGTTTTGTTGGGTTGTGATGGCCAGCCGGTTCGGATTCAGTCGGCTGTCTTAAAACCCTCGGCTGGCCATCGGTTTGTTCAGGTCAGGCTATAGTGTTTAAGAGGCTTTATGCGTGATATTGTTTTTTGCCTTAGCCTGACGGCGGCATCGGCAGTTCTTGCAATCCCCGGTGCATTTGTGCCCTTTTTTGTGGTAGTCGTCGAGAAATCGGCAGCCTTTGGGAAGAATGGCTTCGGCCCGGAGTCCTGTGAAATTCAGTTTTTGCCGGTTACTGTCTCTGGGTAGGTGGAATTCCAGGATTGTCTGGCCGAAGGGGAGGGCTTCCCTGAGGTGGGTGGTGTCGATGAACATGGTCAGGCCCTGTTTCTCTCCCTGTTGAATGGCTTCAAGCAGTTCAAAGGCCGAGGCACCGTCAAAGACGCCGTGAAGGTTGATATGGTATTCGTGGCCCTTCCTTGAGGTTTCCAGGTGGAAATTTGACTCCATTGTATACTCCTGATTTAATATGATTTAATAGGTTAGGATTGTTTTTATATACTAACTCTTAAAGGCTTATATAAATTTTTTAAAAGTTTGTCAAACCTAAAAAATTTTGCCAATGTAAAAAATGGGAAGTTTATCTGGAAAGAAAATATGGAACGGATAACCCCATGTACAAACGGTCCAAGCTTCTGGAGCTGACGAAAGGCGGACAAATGCTGAAATTAATTTTTTAATACGGTCGGGACGTTTCCAGGCCCCTGTTGAAGTAAAGGCAGGAAAAAGCGGAATTCTGAAATCCCTCCACATTTTCTGCCACACATAATGTCCTGCCGGGCACAGATTGCTCCCGGCAGGATGGTTTCATATTTAGATCGCAAACCGAAGGGTCATTTCATTCAGGCCTCTGGCCAAGTCAAACAAACCGGCGACACTGGCCTGCACTTGAAGACCGCCGGCTTTCACTTCCTGGGTCGCCTGATTCACCTGGATGATGTCTTGATTGACTTCCGCGACAACCCCCGATGCCTGGTTCACATTTTCATTGACCTCCTGAATACCTGCGGCGGCCTGGCTGATGTTATTTGAGATCTCCTGTGTGGTTGCACTCTGCTCTTCGATGGCTGTAGCCACTGTGGTAACAATCGCATTGATTTCGTTAATGACTTCGACGATAGACCGAATTGCGGAAACCGACTCTTCTGTTGTATTTCGGACACTATTGATCCGGGTGCTGATCTCACCGGTAGCTTCCGCGGTCTGCTGGGCAAGCGCTTTAATCTCTCCTGCGACCACTGCAAACCCTTTGCCGGCTTCTCCTGCCTTGGCTGCCTCAATGGTGGCATTCAATGCCAGAAGATTGGTCTGCTCTGAAATATCGGCAATGGTTTCAGTCACCTTGCTGATCTCGTTGGCTGCCTTGCCCAGCTCGTCGACTTTTCTTGAAACGACTTCAGCCGTTTTAACAGCCCGGGATGTGGTTTCGCTTCCCTTGGCCGTATTATCTGCAATTTCACTGATGGTGGCGGTCATTTCTTCTATAGCAGCCACAATGATTTGAATGTTGGCAGCGGCCTGTTCTGTTGCGGCCGCAACACCGTTCATGTTCAAGGCCATTTCTTCGGCAGCCGCCGATACATTGTTTGATCGGCCTGATGTCTGTTCGACATTGGCAGCCATCTGCTCTGAAACGGCTGAGAGTTCAGCCGAAGAGTGATCGATTGTCTGGGTGCCGACCTTAATGTCCTTAATCATGGCGGAAAGGTTTTCGGCCATATTCTTCATGCTGGCATACCCCCCCCCCCCTGTTTTTGGCACCTTTATCAAACTTGAATGTAAGATTGCCATTGGCAATGCTTTCGGCGATTTGTTTGATTTCACTGGGATCGCTGCCAAGCTGGACCATAACGCCCCGGATGATAAGCACTACCACACCTATACCGAATGCAACAGCAAGGACGCTGATAATTACAATGGCACTTACCGCTTTCTTGTTAAAAGCATGGAGCTGGAGGCCGATTTCATCCTGCTCCTTTTTTATGTCCAGTTTAATATTTTCCATTTTAGTGCCTTACTCCTCAGTTTCTGTCAAAAAAAACAAGAAAATCATACGGCCATTTTTAACAGATTTTCAAGGGATGAGGCTAATATTACGTTCAAAACTTTGATTAGCCGTGTGCCTTTGAGCGTTACTTGATACCTATTCTGATTCGGTAACTTCCGGATAATTCCGTGCATTCGTAGCAACCGAAAATGACGACTGACTTTTGCAGATAATTGTTTGTCTGTGCGTCCTTTCCCAAAAGAAGTGTCAGACAACAATTTTCGAATCATTTGATTGTTAAATCCTGATATTAAGAATGCAGGATCGCTGAGTGCAAGAATCAACTCTTGATCTTTGCTAACTGGGTCAAGACCACGGTAACGATGTGCGTCTTTCATGATATGGCCCGTCAGCTCATTCATGATATCGCTAACCGGTGTTTTTTCCTCCAGAGTTGCTAAGTCATTCATGAAACGATTATTGACATCTTGAGAAACAGAGGCCCGCAACGGAGTATCCATCACGCCCTTACGCATGGGAAGGCGTTGTTTGGATTCGTTTTCACTTTGTCCCTGCTTGTGACGGTACACTTTGAATTGACCTGGATCATTTATAGTCGTTTCTACCCTAAGAACATTCTGCTCGTTGTATATTTTGACAGAATTTTTATTGACCCAGTGGCGAAGACGTATTCCATCGTTAAAGCCGGTAAGGCTTGTCACAACAGAATCTGAAGACTTTGCATAA
>NZ_JBFXHE010000393.1:0-4180 GCF_050177295.1 Desulfobacter sp. | reverse complement strand
TTACCGGAAGCCATGACGGAAGACGAATTTAAAGCTTTGATGCCACAAAACGTGGATAAAAACTTGCTGGAAAACTATACAACACCCCGATAGGCTTAAAAAGGTGTGGTTCATACACCGCTTACGACAATTTGGAAGCAATAATCGGTAAAAAAACCTTGAAACTGGCTCCCTCTCCGGGTTGACTGTGCACGGTGATGAATCCATTGTGCTTTTTGACTATTCCTGCGACCATGGCAAGCCCCAGCCCCGTTCCTTTGCCCATTTTTTTTGTTGTAAAATAGGGATCAAATATTTTATTTTGGATGGCTTTTTCGATACCGGGCCCGGTATCGGAAACTTCAAACTTTAAATATTTACCCGGTAACAGATTATTTTCCTGACCCAATTGGTCCTTGCCAAGGACCACCTCATTTAGGCTGATGGTCAACACCCCGCGCTCGTCGCCCATTGCCTGATACGCGTTGGTACACAAATTCAGTGCCAGCTGATGGATTTGGGTTGAATCAGCAAGTATCATGGCTTTTGAAACAACATTGTTTTTAATTTCAATGTTCGCGGGAATCACGGACCGAAGCAGTTTTAAGGTTTCCTGAACCAGGGGATATACGACCAGGGGCCTGCGGTCATCTCCTTTATGCCGGCTGAAAGTAAGAATCTGCTTGGTCAGCAAGGCGGCCCGTTTGGCGCCTTCTAAACCTTTTTCGAGGTCTTTTCCGGCCAGTTCCGGTTCCTGAATATGAAGTTTGGCCAGCTGAAGATATCCAAAGATACCCGAAAGAATATTATTAAAATCATGGGCGATGCCCCCTGCCAGGGTACCGATGGCTTCCATTTTCTGGGCCTGCCGGAGACGGGATTCAATCTGTTTTTTTTCTGTTATGTCAATGGCCACCTCAAATCTGACATCACGCCCGTCGGGCCAGCTAATGATCCGGTCCATGATGGAAAATGTTTTGTCCATCATGGCATTGTAAAATTCCCATCTGTGAATTTTTGGCTTTTCTTCAAGGATCTGTTTATTGCTGCAAAAACAACAGGGAGAATCAAGCCCCTGAAACTCCCTGTAACATATTTTGCCGATCAACTCATGATCAAAATATTTTTTAAAGGCTTTGTTTACATAGAGTATTTCATATGTATGGGGATCGGATACGTAAATATTTCCGTCCAGGCTGTCAAATATAGACAGCAGTTGCTTTCTTTCAAACTCCAGCCTTTTTTCAGATGCGTTTCGCTCCAGGTCACCGGAGATCATCTCTCCTATAATCTGCAGGGCCTCAATTTCAGTTTCTGTCCATTCGCGTTTTTTTTGTGTATCATCGAACCCCATGAATCCCCACAGTTTTTTCCCTTTTGCCCAGATCGGAACACAGACAAGGCTCTGGATTTTTTGGCTCTGGAGGATCTGTTTTTCAGCGGCAGCCTGGCTTGAAAGGTTGGCCACATCTTCTATGACAATATTCTTTCCATCCTGCAATTGGTTGGTCCACCATGAAAAGAGATGGGCATCGAGTTCTTTGAGATTTTCTATCTGGGGCTCGGTTCCTTTGGCACACCATTCATAGGTATTGGAAAGGGTACGGCCATTACCCGTTATCTCAAAAATATAAACCCTGTTGACGGAAATACTCTCTCCCATTGTTCTGAGTATGGCCTGGTAGTCCACTTTATCCGGGGAAATAAAAAGACTGGAGGCTTTTGCAATGGCTGTGGCGATGGTGTTGCGATACCTGAGTTCCTCCAGGAGGATGCGTTGCTTTTCCTCACTCTTATTCAAGTTTAGCTCCGCTTGTTTGCGTTTGGTGATTGTGTTCTCAAATACGGTTTTTTTCATCAGATCATAAGTCCCGAAATTCACAGATCCTCAGTGTGGCAGGTGATGATGCCCAGGTATCCGTCAACGGTTATCTGATTGCCATTTTCGATCAACTTCATGGCATTTGAAGCACCAGTGATGCACGGCAATCCGTATTCCCTGGCAATAATCGCCCCATGAATGAGCATACCGCCTCTTTCCTCAACCACGGCTGCGGCAAGCGGTACGACAAATGTCATATTGGGATCGACACCCTGGCAGACAAGGACTTCACCCTGCTTGAATGATAGTAAATCCGAAGGTGTTTGAATCAGTCTTGCGCGGCCGGAAGAAATCCCCGGTCCTGCAGGGTGTCCAACAATTTGACGCGAGGAGATCCATTTTTCGATAGCAGTCTTATCAGGAGAAACTTTTTCTTCCCGGCTCTGATCTTTCGGTTCAAGACTTAACGCAGGCGCTTTTAAAAGAATTTTGACGTCATCTTTCGTTGTGTTGGGGTGAATCAATCTTCTCCGGCCTTCCCTGACAGCCTCAAAAAGGCCTGCCTCTATTCGCCCCAAATGGATATTATCATCGTCCCGGAGCCGATAGCTTTCCCTGCCTAGGGAAAGAACCTCTTTTGCAAAATCCCGACGGTCAACTGGAAAACTTTTAATATATCTATCTTTAAGTTGAGCTGTATCGATTCCATTTGACTTCCCTGCTTTAATAGGGCGACCCGCAAACTCAAGCAGCAGATGGATGACGGCATTTTTACCGTAGTCACACTCACTGCCGCTGCCGGTTGTGCAGGACAGGTCTCCGAATTGGTCAACAAAAGAATCTAAGAGTACTCTGAACGGATGACTTGGGTCCGGCATCCGTTCGTTTTCAAGCTCTGTTTTAAGAGCCTTATCATTACGAATCATTTGGGCAAGTTTTTCAATCAGACTGTTTCTTTCCATGCTTTTTAGCCCGGTATTTTCCAACAAGTTCATAAACTCATACGGGTCTTCCGGCGTCACAGCATCGTTGTAAACCTGACCAAAAAGTCTTATTCCATGGGCAAAAGGGATAAAATCAGCCCAATAAATTTTTACCCAGTCATCATAAATTTTTTGTCTTCTCTCAATTTCATTGCACAGAGATTGGGCAGAAAGTATTTCAAGGTCCTGTTGTTTTAATTTATCAGCTTCAGATATCATTTTAGGGATCAGGTGATGCTCAATCTTGTCGTAGAGTTTCTTTAAATTTTCATAGCTTCTGTGCAAGGTGAGATACCAGGATCTTTTGTCATCTGTTTCAGTAAATCCGGTACTGGTGATGGGTCTGGCCTGAAGAATTGTCAATTCCCCATTGGTTATTGTCCATTCAACATCCTGGGGTTTGCCGAAAATTTGTTCAAGTCGATTGCCGGTTTTCCATATCTGATGAATCTCATCGTGGTTCAGCGGCGGTGTTTTGGCTTCATGGTCTTTCAAATCTTGGAACACAATCCCGGTTTTTCCGGGGGCGGCATATCTTTTTCGAACCGGATCTGTATGGCGGATCAATTTTCCGGTGGAACGGCTTAAGATCCATCGGTCCGGCTCAATGTCACCATCAACAAGTGCCTGATTCAGACCATAGACCGATTCAATCACCGATTCATTTGAACCGGAAGGGTTTAGTCCGAAAAAGATACCGGACTTGTCTGATGCAACCAGTTCCTGGATGACAACAGCCATCCGGCTGGTCTGGATATCCAGCCCAAGTTCTTTGCGGTAGAGCAGCGCTGCATCTGAGTAAAGTGAGGCCCATACCAGTTTGATGTGCTTTATAATTTCACTGGTCCCGGAAACGTTTAAAAAAGAGTCATGAAGACCTGCAAATGAATTCGACGCACTATCCTCGCCCGGGGCTGAGGATCTTACGGCCACAGGGGTATTTCCACAATATTTAGCAATCAGGCCTGCAAGTTTTTTTTCGATCTTTTTGGGTATGGGGGTGATTAGAAAATAGTTGCGGATACGTAGCGACGTGTCCCATATTTCTTCCCACCGCATCTGCTCAAGCGACTTTCTGTTGATTTCAAAAAAAATCCTCTCTTTGAGACGGGACTGATCAAGATAATCATCATAAATTTTGCAGGGAACGCAAAAACTTTTTGGCACCCGGATACCATGGCTGTAAATCTTTGCTATACAATAGGTTTTGCCGCCAACCTGGTCTTTTCCGGCATTTAAGCATTCATCTATATTGAGAAGCGGTTTCATTGTTTGACCTTAACTTCAACGACATTTTGAAATCGGTTCACCATAAAGTACCGTTTCATGGAGATACGGACGAATGCTGTGGTAGGTGCCTTGGAAAAATTTTTTAAATGAGGATGCTTTCTCAGGA
>NZ_JBFXHE010000392.1:0-4189 GCF_050177295.1 Desulfobacter sp. | reverse complement strand
GACTTCCATGACCATCACGACCATTTTACCAATAATCGGCCGGAGTCTGAATGGCAAAGCTGCCTGGCCCATGCCGAAAAGATCGGCCTGGGGACCCGGGAGTACGAGCTGATTAAGATTAAATGAAGCCTATTACGATCATAAAAACAGGGAAAACGTTTCCGGATCTCATAGATGAACAAGGAGATTTTGAAGATTGGATCTCAAGGGGGCTTGGTCGCTCCAATCGTGAAATTAACATTGTCAATGCTGAATCCGATCCATTGCCCGAGCCCAGTCAGGTTGGAGGTGCAATCATTTCCGGTTCTCATGCATATGTAACTGACAACCTGGATTGGTGCCTCGGGCTTGAAGAGTGGACAAAGGAGATTATTAAACATCAGATCCCATTACTTGGAATATGTTTTGGCCATCAGGTGATTGCTAAGGCCATGGGCGGGGTTGTTGATTTCCATCCTATTGGTCTTGAAATTGGCACCAAAGAAATAGAGCTGCTGCCAAGTTGTGAAAATGACCCTTTATTTATAGGATTGCCAGACAGGTTTAAAGTTCACCTGTTTCATTCCCAAAGTGTTATTCAATTGCCTCCAGATGCAATTGTTTTAGCCCGAAACGAATTTGAGCCGCATCAGGCATTTCGAATTGGTAAAAATGCCTGGGGCGTTCAATTCCATCCTGAGGCAAATTCAGCTGCGACTAAAAGTTATATTAAGAATCTATTAGATGATGTTAAATCCGCCAATTTTGAACCTGAACAACTTTTCGAGCAAATAGAAGAAACGCCATATTCGGCTTCTCTTTTAAAAAGATTTGCTGAGTTGATCTGAGAAGCTTAAAGCTTGTTTGGTAATTAGGGACTGGGAAAAAAGGAAAGAATGAATGGTCCGTGGCGTTGAGTTATTTTTTTCTCTGTTTAACAATCTGGCTATATTTATCGCCCTGGTAACAGTATACGGGTATTTGCTGCGCAATTTTAAAGAATCAGCCCGGTTCAGACGCAAGATCTCTATGGGAATTTCCTTTGGCCTGTTTGCCATTGGTTGCATGTTCGCCAAAATCCCAGTTTTTGAAGGTGTTATCGTTGACCAGAGAAATGCGATCATCGCCCTGAGCGCAGTATTCGGAGGTCCGGTTTCGGCTGTGGTCAGCGCATTTCTGGTCGGTGCCTTCCGCATTCATCTTGGCGGAGGCGGGGCATTGGCCGGGGTGATCGGCGTATCCCTGGCTGCACTATCCGGAATCGTACTGAACCGTTTTCCCGGAAGCTTTTCTTCAGTTCGGAAGGCTTTTACCAGTTCATTGTTTGCCACCCTGATCATCCTGCCGGGGTTTCTTTTTGTCAAGGATTTCCATACGGGGTGGACTTTGATGAAAGCCATGGCCTTGCCTTACGGCCTGGCCATATTTGCCGGGATTATGCTGGTGGGCCTCCTGCTCAACCGAGAAAAAAATGAACTTGCTTTTGAGGTGGCTCTACAGGAGAATCAAGAGCGGCTCCAGAAAGAAATCGTTCGGCGAAAGGCTGTCGAAGATGAACTGCGCCGGAGCCGGGAGCGTTTGGGCATGGCCTTGTCCGGAGCCAATGAAGGCATCTGGGACTGGTATATCCAAAAAGATACAGTATTCTTTGATGATCGCTTTTACACCATGGCAGGATATGAACCCAATGAATTTCCTGAAACGTTTGGTGAATTTGCAAAGCGTATTCATGCAGAGGATATAGAGCGGACCAAATCGGCCATTGACCGTTATCTGGCAGGAGAACTGAAAGCCTATAAGGTGGAGTTCAGGTTTCTGCGTAAGGACGGCACCTATATGTGGATACAGGCGAAGGGGAAGATTGTTTCCAGAGATGTCGAGGGGACTCCCCTGCGCTTTGTCGGCCTCCATGCTGACATCACCGAGCGCAAGCGGATGGCCGAAGCCCTTGAGAATCGTATCTTGGCCCTGACCCAGCCGCTTGGAGATGTCTCAGACATTGCCTTTGAAGATCTATTCAATCTAACCGATATCCAGCAGCTTCAGGATCTGTATGCCAAGGCCTTCGGCGTCGCAGCGATTATTACCCATCCTGACGGCACACCGATCACGCAGCCGAGCAATTTTACGGACCTGTGTGAAAAAATTATTCGAAACACAAAAAAGGGGTGCGAGAAATGCAAATACTCCGACTCAATGATCGGACGCCATAATCCCGACGGTCCCAATATCATGGCCTGTCTAAGCGCCGGCTTGTGGAACGCAGGCACCGCCATTTCCGTCGGTGGGCGCCATATTGCCAACTGGCTGATCGGTCAGGTCCGGAATGACGCCCTGGATCAAAATAAAATTATAGCCTATGCCCATGAAATCGGTGCAAATGAAAATGACTTCCGTGCAGCTTATCTCCAGGTCCCCATAATGCCTGAGGCGCAGTTTGAGAACGCAGCGAACGTGCTTTTTGCAGTGACTCGACAACTCTCATTTATGGCATATCAAAATGTTCAACAGGCCCGGTTTATTTACCAACACAAGCAGGACGAAGAAGAACTGTGTAAATTACGGAACTACCTCTCCAATATCATTAATTCCATGCCCTCCATGATTGTTGCGGTGGACAACGAGGGCAGAGTAACCCAGTGGAACCATCAAACTGAGCAAGTAACCGGACTAAATTTCAAGGATGCCCAAGCCCAGCCCCTGGCCAAGGTGTTCCCCCGATTGGCCAACGAGATGAATAGCATATTGATGTCTATCCGGGAGCGCCGGGTGATCAAATCTCCCAAAGTCTCCCGTAAGGTGGCCCATGAAATTTGCTACGAAGATATCACCATATTCCCATTGGTGGCCAACGGCGTGGAAGGCGCCGTGATCCGGGTTGATAATGTGACAGAGCGGGTACGAATGGAAGAAATGATGATCCAGAGTGAGAAGATGCTCTCCGTCGGGGGGCTTGCCGCGGGTATGGCCCATGAAATCAACAATCCCCTTGCCGGCATGATGCAGACCGCCCAGGTAATGGCACAGAGGCTGAAGGCAGGCGCCAATATCCCGGCTAACCTAAAAGCGGCTGAAGCCGCGGGCATTACCATGGAGTCCATTGAACGATTCATGGAAGAGAGGGGCATACAGAGGATGATTGAAGCCATCACCGCTTCTGGACAGCGGGTCTCTCAAATTGTGAACAATATGCTCAGCTTTGCCCGGAAAGAAGACGCGGCCGTATCCGCCCATCATCTTGACAAAATTCTGGACAAGACGATTGAACTAGCAGCCACCGATTACGACTTGAAAAAAGATTATGACTTCAAGAAAATTGAGATCATCAGGGAATATGATGACAATCTTCCTGCCGTTTTCTGTCAAGCCAGCAAAATCCAGCAGGTAATCCTGAATATCCTGAGCAACGGGGCCCAGGCTATGCAAGGTGCAGGAACCCCGGAGCCCAAATTTATTGTCCGGACCTATGTGGATCCGGTCCGGGACATGGCCTGCATGGAGATAGAAGACAACGGACCTGGAATGAAGGAAGAAATCCTCAAGCATATTTTTGATCCCTTTTTCACCACCAAGCCGGTAGGGGTGGGGACAGGGCTGGGGCTTAGTGTCTCCTATTTCATTATCACTGAAAATCATAAAGGCGAAATGACCGTTGAATCAAGCCCGGGCACAAGCGCTAAATTTGTTATTCGCCTACCTTTATCCATGGGCAGGCCGTAACAGGATCAAAGAATTATTTTAAAGCATCAAACATTCTGATCAAAAAAAATCCTGCAAGATCACTCTTTTTATCCTCTAAAGCAAGCATCTCTTCAGATGGAAACTGGCGAATCAACTCTTCAGATTCCTTATCGAAAATCTTAACAAGGATTTCATTGTTCTCTTCATCAGTTGAGTCTGGATGATGATAGAGCGGGTCAGCCCGTAGCTGTTAGTTGCAGATTCGAAATCTATCACAACCGAACACACAGAAAATACGGTTGCATAATTGCGAGCATTTTCAAAATTTTAACGCCTGAAGCTTTCAATAAGGGAAAAGCACCCGGTGCAATTATGCGATTTGGGCTGAAGAAATCCATATACAACATTTGCAAAAAAGCGATTAATATGCTTAATTAAGCTTATAAATATAAAAGGATTTCCCGACATGTCCCAAAACGATAGAAATACCCCGTTAAACACAGACACCACAAAAATCATCCTGGATTCA
>NZ_JBFXHE010000391.1:0-4189 GCF_050177295.1 Desulfobacter sp. | reverse complement strand
ATAGAAATGTCAAAACTGATATGTTCTGGAATCGCGAAAATAATCGACTGTGGTGGTATGTATATCATGTTTTTTGTCGATTCCTTAAGCCTGTCAACGGGTTAGTCACCTGTTTATCCGGTGCATTCATTGGTTATAAATATAATCAAAATCTGACCCGATTTTCTCCCTCTATTTTTCGGGTTTCGGTGATGGCAACATCAGTGGCAAGATCTGTTCGAAGACATTATTGAACGAGTAATCGCTATTTCCTTGCCAATGTTGCATGGCAATTATTTCCCGCAAGGAGAGGCGCCCCTTTAGACTGGATATCCCATCTTCATAGAAATGAATGGGCATACGTTCAACTTCCGGAATGGATTTTTGAAACTCTTCCAGCATTCGGGGATATGCGGCATTGATTTTTTCCATGGGGTTTTCGATAGTGGACGTAGCCCTCTTCAGGTCATTGATCAGACCATTGGGGTCAATCACCTCCTCCAACCCCTTGTCAAAATAGTCCTGGTGTTTAGGGATAAATCCTTTTGAACCATCATGAAACTTATTCAAAACAGTAATATCTTTAACCTTAGCGGCCTTTCTTGGTAAATATTTGTCGAAAAATACGACTGCTTTGATGGCCCGATCAAAGGAATTGAGATCCAGAATCATTTTCCCCTTGTTTCTGAAGAAAAAAGCCCCAAGAACGATCGGCCTTCTTTCAATAGGAATATCCTTATACGTGCCCTTGAACTTCAATCTTTTGGCTTCCGCCTCGTACAGCCATACCCATCTATCTCGAACCGGATCATGTTTCATACAACGAAGCTTTAAAAACACCCGACTTATTTTTTCTGGATTCAATAAATCATAATGCAACCTGGCCAGCATATAGATTTCTTTGGTCATCGTAGTTAGGAGCCTTCTCCCGTCATTCTCACCTCGAGGCATTGAATCCTCTGACCCCTCTATTTTGCGTGCCAGGGATTGCCTGTTGGTGGTATCATGGATTGACATCTTTTTCTTAAGTCTCCTTTTATTCTTCTTTTTTGCTTTTTTCTCCACAAGCTATTCCCAATGATTGAATCACCAGGAAAACGTGTTTTCTCCGATTTTTAAGCTCTTATGCTTACTCTCTATCTCTTTTAGATGCAATTCATATATTTCCAAAGCCTTTATCGAAGTGCTGTTGGCCCCTTTTGTTATTGAGGACCTGAGGTATTAAATTGGGCAGATCAAACTGAGGTGTTTGAGGTGAAAACTATTTTTAGAATCAAGATGAACAGCTATAGTGCGAAACGCCACCAACGTTAAAAAACGCCTCAGGTTTTAGACGATAATATTTATCTTCTACCCTTTGAGATTGCTCATCATATGGAGAGCTAAGAACTTCTTGCAACTCTCTTACCAATGTGTAGTCACCCCGCATGGCTTGTTGATAGGCGGGGACAATCAACCACTCTCGCCACGCGTATTTGGGGTTAATCTGTTTCATCTTTGCCGATATCTCAGCCAAATGGCCGCCTTTGATAACGAGGTCGTGCCAGTTTTTCAGCCAAGATTGCCATTGCTCATCGAGTTGTTGTGAGTTCTTTCTATAGAAGCTCTTTTTCAAGGCTGAAATATTCTCTGGTACATGGGATAATTCACGGAAGAAAATGGTGTAATCCACCTCTGATTTGGTCAGTAACTGCATTAATCCCTGCACTATCTTTGGGTGATAGTCTGTCAAGCCAAGCTTGGCCGCCCACATTTTCTGGATTTGTTTTTGCATTGCCTCTGCAAAGCCATGACGTATTTGATCCAATTGTTCCAAAGCTTCGGCATCTTTAGCAAGCAGCGGTCTAACTGCAGTCCAAAACATGTGGTAATTGGCTTCTGCTGCGGTTGGCTGATTGAAGAAGGAAAAGTGTTCGCCGCCGCCAGTCCATGGCTGAAACCCAGGGTCGAAAATTTCACAGAATCCAAATGGTCCATAGTCGAGGGTAAAGCCGCCTGTGGCGCAGTTGTCACTGTTATAATTACCCTGGCAGTATCCAATACGCTGCCAATTGGCCACGAGTGACGTAAGCCGCCGGCGAAAAAGCTTTGCCAACTCAACCACTTGATCCGCAAAAACAAGGTCTTGATTAATATCGTTTTGGTATTCTCGGTCAATTAAATGCGACACAATCATGCGCAACTCTTTTAAGGCTCTTGGATGAGCATTGCCGCGAACCCGGCGGGCAAATAACTCTAACTGACCAACGCGCAAAAAAGATGGTGCAACGCGAGTTGAAATCGCCACAGGATTATCCACCATAATATCAGGATCGGTGGAATAAGAGTCTTGGGAGTACCAGGGCCGGGCAACGGTCTCAGATTTAGATACATATAGGGTTAGAGATCTCGTTGTGGGAACCCCCAGGGCGTGCATATACTCTTGCGCGAGAAACTCACGCACACTTGAACGAAGTACTGCACGCCCGTCGGCACCACGGCAATAAGGCGTTGTACCGCCACCCTTTAGTTGCATTTCCCAACGCTGTCCTTTGAATACCCCTTCAAATACTGATATCGCCCGACCATCGCCATAACCATTGCCGGTTCCAAATGGACATTGGTGGGTATATTCGGTGCCGTAAATTGACAGGGCATAGCCAACGGCCCAGCCAATTTTACGCATAGGCTTGTGCGCTGCTGAGATATCACCAGAAAATACCTGGCAAAATTTTGGATCATTTACCAACTCGTCGCTCAACCCAAGTTCATTAAAAAAAGTGCTGCTATGGGTTACATATTCCGGGTCTGGAAGCGGCGTGGGAGTAACCGGTACGAAGTGACCGGAAAAAACCTGACGGGCACGGTGGTCGTTACCATCTCCAGTGGCATCGGGATCGGCATTTAAGGTATCCATTAAAGAATAATCAGCTAATCTCACAAACTCATCGAAAGTCGATATGCGCTGCTGAGCAGACGGTTTAGACAATGACATTGTTGCAAATTCCTCATAACAGGTATCATCGATTTACATGTGCGAACGGGTAATCTGTATAACCTTTATCTGCACCGACGTAAAATGTTGATGTATCCGGGATATTAAGCGGTTCACCTGTTTTAAATCGATAAGGCAAGTCAGGATTGGCAATAAATAGCTGACCAAAGGCAACGGCATCTGCTTTTCCTTTTACAATAACATCTTCAGCAGTTTCTTTTGTGAAACCTTCATTGGCGATGTAAACACCGCCGAACGATTTCTTTAATATTGGTGCAAACCAATCATCACGCATAGCTTCTCGAGCACAGATAAAAGCGATATTACGTTTTTTTAGCTGTTCGGCAACATACGTAAACGTAGCAAGCAGGTTGGAATCTCCCATATCATGGACATCTCCCCGGGGAGCTAAATGCATACCGACACGATCAGCTCCCCAAACCGAGATAACGGCATCGGTTACTTCCAGCATAAACCTGGCACGGTTTTCCAGACTTCCCCCATATTCATCGACTCTCTTGTTGGTACTATCCTGCAAGAATTGATCGAGCAGATAACCGTTGGCTCCGTGTATCTCAACACCGTCGAATCCAGCCTTTTTAGCATTTTCAGCTCCTATCCGGAACGCTTCAACAATACTGCCTATTTCATCTGTTTGCAGGGCCCGTGGCGTAACATAAGGTTTTTCCGGACGAACCAAACTGACATGCCCTTTTGGTCGAACCGCGCTTGGGGCAACAGGAATTTCACCATCGAGGAACATGGGGTCAGAAATCCGTCCCACATGCCACAATTGTAAAAATATACGTCCCTTGGCTTTATGAACTCCGTTGGTAATTTTCTTCCAGCCCTCTACCTGTTTCTCAGACCAGATTCCAGGTGTATCAGCATAGCCCACACCCATTGGAGTAACTGCAGTTGCCTCGCTTATAATTAAGCCGGCGCTACTTCGTTGGGTATAATATTCTACCATTAAATCATTTGGTGTACGTTCCGAGCCTGCACGACTGCGTGTCAACGGGGACATGACAATACGATTTGGCAGCTCTAATGCACCAATAGTTAAAGGATTGAACAAACTATTCATATTTCATCTCCTAATTATATATTGCAATCGTTCATATCAGAAAGTAACGAATTATCGAAGTTTGTCAATATTGCATATAACTGCTCTGGCACTAATTCCTGAACCCGGGCTTTTTTTTCAATATCGTTTCGGATGGTATTGGTATTGCA
>NZ_JBFXHE010000390.1:0-4192 GCF_050177295.1 Desulfobacter sp. | reverse complement strand
AAATTGCCTTAAAAAACGCTCTAAACCCCTAACAAGTCTTTTTTTACCATGATTTTTTAATGAAGGTCTTAAAAGGGGGTCAAGGCTATCTTCTTCATATAGGAGAAAATCAGCAGATACTAATTACAGCGCTGGTACTTTTTTTGGAGATAATTTGATGTTACCGGCCGCCGGGCGGCGATACGACGCGTACAGCGGCCTGAATGATGAGCAGGGACATTACGCCTCCTACTGGTTGAGCACATATATTTCCTACGGAGTGGCGTGGTACACGATCGGCTACGACGATTTCTACACAGCCCGTGCGAGCATGACAACCGGACTCTCGGTGCGCTGTATCGCAGAATGATTTGACTATTTAAATTTTCTATATAGGTCGTACGATATTGGTAGGAAAAAATAGACAGCGAGGTGATCGAAATTTTTTGTAAAATGACATTACAAGAGGAGAAACGGGCAAGGACATTTATCTTTATAAGAGCAGAGAAAACACGATATTAATATGAAAAAATTATCAATTGCATGTGCAGTTATCCTATTATCGATCTCAACAGTTTACGCTCAGGAAATCCATCTGTTTTTCCCCCATTTTGCCGGACAAAACTATGACTGGAAGATATTTCAGGGTGAAAAAGAACTCACGGCCCGCTCAGGTAAAATTCCCCCAGACGGCCGGGTGACCCTGCTCATGCCCGAAACCTACCAAGACTACCGCGGTATGAGCCGGTGGATGCTCAAAAAAGGCGGTGGCCTGGACATGATCTATGTGGGCAAGACGTTCTCTGTGGAATGCCTGTCAGAGCACCCCGGCCCTGATAACATCATCTACAAGGCCAACCCTGAAAACGATTACCTGTCAGCACAGGGCCAAAAACAACAGGACATCTTGAAAAAGCTGGGCGCTGTAAACCATCTGCTTCAAGCCTATTCTCAGGAGGAGGATCTTCATAAAACCGCTTCAAAAGAACAGGAAAGACTGCGTCGTCAGTTTGAACAGACCCAGAAAGAGAGGCGCAAGAGTCCTTTGTATGCAGCCCGGTTTGGAGAAATTGTCGACTTTACCAGGGGGGTGGCGGACAAGGTTTATGAGAACCGGGAAGACCATGTCCGCTATTTCAATGATTTTGTGACCCATACCATGAACTTCATGGATCTTTACACCAGCGGACACTGGGACCGGGTCCTGGATAACTGGGTGATGATGAATATCAGATCAAAAGACGGAGATGCCGGGTTTGAAAAAAAACTGACCACAGCCCTCAATCGCATGGACCAAGATAAAATCCTGGGCGCTTTTGTGGAAACAGTTGTCCCCCTGCTGGTACAGAAGGGGAAAGATGAACTGCTCCCCGTAATTGCAACCCAATTGGACAAACACCCCCAAGCCATGAACGAGTTGAGCGATACAACCCGGCGGATGATGTCATCCTTTAAAATACTCACCGGCCGGAAAGCCCCGAACCTCATATTCAAGGCACCGTTCCTGACCCAGACAGGTAAAAGCGATAGGGATATTGTCCTGGAAACCGGCAACCTGAATGCAGATTACACCATTCTGCTGTTTTACAAAGGAAGTTGCGCCCTGTGTGAAGATGCCCTGATCGTTTTAGCGAACAGGTACAAATGGTTGAAAAAGCACAATGTACGGGTGATTGCCGTCAGCGGAGACAATTCAGAACAGGGGTTTGAGAAAAAACAAAGGTATCATCAATGGCCGGACAACTATTGTGACTTTACCGGAATGGACGGGACCAATTTCAGGAATTATGCGGTGATGGGCATTCCAACACTCTACCTGCTGGATAAGAAAGGCGTGGTCCTTAAAAAGAGTGCCATGGCAGATGAGATAATTGATCGGGTGCAAAAGGAACTATCCCTTTTGCACCCATAATCAATTTCCATCGTCCTAAATGGCGTCCATGTTTGGACGAAAAGTGGCCATGCAAGGCGTAAAAAACTAATAAAACAAGAGAATCCAGGCCAGAATCAGTATTCTGGACAAAAGACCAAACGCCATGGTCAGACCACAGATGACAGTACCGTTGCGGCCTCCGTAAATGGCGATATACCGAGGCAAGGTCCGGCGCAGGCGGGTAACCGGTATCATGAGCAGGCCTCCGGCTTTCAAAAGCCGGGTCAAACTGCGGTTAAGACATTCCGGATCATCCGGCGAGCATTCGTAGGCCGAAAACGGGTCCTCCCCGGTTTCCACAGGCACGTTGCCATTGCCCCAGGTCCTTCCGCAGATCAACACGTAGCAAAGTTTGAGCACGCCGGTAAGCCAGAAGGCGGCAATGTAAATCACGGCCAGACGGGTGCCGAGCAGAGGCAGAACAACAGGAAGCTGAAAGGTCAGAGTCTCCCTGAGATGAAAGGGCACCGTATTGAGGATGCCTGTCAGCCGCAGTTCACGGTCGTCTAAGCGTGCGTCCGCATGGAATTGGGCTGCCATGGTGTGGCCGCGATCATGGAGCCTATTGCGGCCAGAAAACAAACCGCTGTTTCGGCCGGTAGCCGGGCAATCCTTGAAATCGGCTTTCCAACAGGTTTCAGGCGGCGCATCAATCCCATCTGCATGAACAGCTCCACCCCGAAAAGACTGATAAACATTACCGAGCCCATTCGAAACACTATGTCAGCCGTAAACACCATTGAAGATATTAATATTTCCATGTCCAGGTCCCATGTCCGGGTCATCGCTGATTCGGTCAGGCGGTGCGCCGGATTATCTCATCAGATTTGCTTCAAGCCCAAGCCCGTAGGCCACACTGGTGAAGGCGTCTGATGTTTTGATCTTATCTGCGCCTAATCTGGATTCAAATATGCCCCTGATCAGCGGAATATAGGAAGAACCGCCGGTTAAAAACACGGCATCGATCTGTTCAGCTCCGATTCCGGAATTGTCAAGGGTATGCGTCACACAGGCATCTATCTTTGCAACCAGATCCCGGATCATATCTTCAAATGTCGTTCTTGTAATACGTTCTTCAATGGTGACACCGTAATCCTTGAAAATCAAGGTGGCATCTCCATGGTCGGACAGGCGGCACTTGGCTGATTCAATGCCCCGAAATAACAGATAACCATAGTTATCGTCAATTAAACGCTCCAGATTTTCCAGCAGACACCGGTCTTTAAGCCCGGCACCGACTTTGAGTTCCTTTATATTTGCAAGGGTCTGGGGACGCCGAAGCCAGGGTATGCGATGCCATTGCATCAGATGACTTAAAACCAATGGAGACAGCCCCGTAAGATTGTCACTGAACATGGATTTGACTTTAACATCCGTGCCGTAGTGCTTTGCCACCTTGTGGCGCATGATCAGAGAATCAAAATTATCCCCGCCGATATAAAGCCCGCCAACGGAAAGGATGTCCTGCTCCCTATCTCCGGAGTGGGGCGGATTGCCGACCTTGAGTACGGTGAAATCAGAACTGCCTGCACCAAAGTCGCCCACCAGCACCAGCTGTTCCCGGTTTGGAGGCAGGCTTTTCTCATAGGCCCGGGCTGCGGCCACAGGCTCCATTTGCAGGGTAACCTTTTTGAAACCCGCAAGTTGCGCCGCGTTTATCAGACGCCGGGTTGCGGTGCGTTCACGTTCCTCGTCCGTTGAAAAAATAACCGGACGGCCAAGCACAACATTGTCCACCTCCCGGCCAATGATTTTCTCCCCCCGCTTTTTCATAATATTAAGAAGAAGGCTGATCAGCTCTTCCAAGGTATAATTTTTACCGTAGACATTTGTTTTCTGAAAAGAGGGATCAGATAAGAAAGATTTAATCGACTGCATATACCGGCCTTCGGCACCGTTGTCGATATACTGTTTAACCCCTTCATAGCCCACAAAGGAGAGCGTCTGCCCCTCTTCCCTTATAAAATAAAGAATGGATTTCAAAGAATTGGAAAGGGGATTGCCCGGATCAATATCCAAAAGAGTAACCTGATTGTCAACACTTGCGGCCAGCGCAGAGTTGGAGGTGCCGAAATCAATACCAAATGCCGGGGACATGCGCTTTCCTAATCCCTGCTGCCCTGGGCTTGGCGAAGCAGCCTTGCGTTTTTTTCCTTTACGTCCGGATATGCAGCCGCCAGGCTGTCGGATTTTTTGGCCAGGGAAACCGCCTGGACGATATTACCTTGATCTAGCCGGGCCCTTGCCATCAGATGCCAGACCAAAGGGTCCTGACCGTCA
>NZ_JBFXHE010000389.1:0-4215 GCF_050177295.1 Desulfobacter sp. | reverse complement strand
CAGCCAGGAGATGATTCAATACAGCCTGGGCCAGTTTATCACGGCCTGGCGGACCGTCACGGCTGATATTGCCCTGCAGGAAAAATACATAAGGCAATCCAGTTTCATGTCAATCGGCGCTGCCAAAAGAATCCTGGCCAAATGGTACGCAGACAACAATCCATACATATCCAGCGAAGAAAAATTGGTCGAAGTTCGGATTATGGCCCTGCCCCTTTATGTCAGCGGAGAAACCTGGCTAGTCGAATGGACAGAAATAGAACGCTCCCATAAAGGTGTTGAACGCTCCCGGACAACTTTTCAGGCAAATCTTATCATCAAGCGCAAACTCCCTGAGACACAACAGGAGATTATCAATAATGCCAGCGGCATATATGTGTCAGAAATCAGCCACAGCAAAAAAATACAATAGGAGTTCAAACCATGAAAAAACTTGTAACAATCGCAATAGCAGTATTCTTTGCGGGTTTGGCAACATGCCGGGCTGCGGATTTCGTAAACTCCGTATCAGCCAAACTGAACAGCAAAGAAAGAAAACCGTTAGCCCTGCAGTCAAGATGGCAAAAAAACACCCTGGACCCGGTCACCGCCAGGAACGGCATGAACTGTTTTGTTTACGGCCATTCAAATCCAACCATCATTGTCACCCCGTATAAAGTGGCTGATCTGGAGCTGCAGCCCGGAGAAGTGATCAATTCTATGGTCCTGGGCGATAACGCACGATGGTACGCAGAAATCGTTTTTTCCGGCAGCGGCGATATCAGCACCAGCCACGTTGTTTTCAAAGCCCTGGATTCAGGGCTCACCACCACAGCCGTAATTACCACCGACAGGCGGGTTTATCATATAACCCTCAAGTCCGACCGCAGTAAACACATGCTGTATACAGGCTTCATTTACCCCGAAGACCATATCGCAATCACCAAAGCGGCACGGGAAAAACAAATCAAAGAAAAAGAGAAAAGGACCACCCCAGAAGGCTTTGATATGGCCAAGCTGAACTTTGATTATGAAATCTCCGGGGATGCCGGCTGGAAGCCCCTGCAGGTCTTTGACAACGGCGTTAAAACCTATATCAAGCTGCCCAAACTTCAGGAAATGCCCATGTTCATGGTCAAAACCACTGCGGGCAAAGGCCTTGTAAACTACCGGGTAAAAAACAATTGCTTTATTGTGGACCGGATTTTTGACCAGGCCTATTTAATCCTGGGTGTGGGCAAGGATAAGGAAGAATTAACCCTGACCAGGCTGGAGGAGAAAAAATGAAAACGCTTGCCAGACTGATTCTTCTTTTTTTTATGGCGTTAAGCCTTTTTTCCTGCACCCGCCTTTCCCCTAAAGGCTCATGGGTATTGACCGGTTCCGAACCGCCGTTACAGCTTTGTGATGTCATAATCAGCCGCCTGGTCCAGCAATATCCGCCTGCAAAAACCACGGTAACGCTTCTTAAAAGCGGCAATACAACCTTTGACCAATTGATTGAAAAACAGGCCAGGCGGGCCGGTTATACTATCAGCCAGGCCCAAGGCGCTGTCAAGATCAGCTATGTCATTGACATGTTATCACAAAACCCCGGCACCGGATACTTTCACCTTAAAAGCAGTGACGGATTCAGTTTCAGTCAGATGTTCCGCCTGCCCGGATATGCACTGGCAGAGATTTATACCCAAAGCGAGGTGAAAAAATGAGCGCACCAAGGGGGCTGCAAAGGCCGGGCGTAATGACAACCGTATTGAGTAAAAAGCCAATATTGGTTCTGTTTCTGTTCATTGCCATCATTGTATTGCTGCTGCTTTTTTCAATCTTTGATCAAGGCAAAAGAAATAAGAAAAACAGCGGCCAGGATCAGGAAACCCTGTTGATAGAGCCCCAGCAGTCATCCGTATCCACAGATGAAGAAGGGCTGAATCTGCCAAAAGCCCCCAAAGAACGCAAGGGCCTTGCCTCAGAAACCGATATGAACGCCCCTGGCAAAAGGGGGGATCAGAAGGGGCTTGAACCCATTGAGGTTGTAGGCGCGAAACCGCCTCCCCAGGACCCTGTAAAAGCCGCCCTGGATAAGCAGCGGCAAAAACAGCTTGTCTCTATACTGCAGTACCGGTTCGAAAAACAGCGCCAGGCCCTGGAGTCCAACCCGGTTGTTTACAAAAAAGACGCCTCAATGATTGTCAGCGCCTCTGCCGGCACTTCTGACCAAACCAGCCGGCAATCAGAATCTTCCGCAAGATTGTCAGCGTTAAACAATGAACTTGCAACCGCCAAAGCAAGGCTTGGCCTTGGGAGTGGCGGTTCACAATCCACAGCATCAATAACAACGAAAACCGGTTTATCCATATCTGCAAATCAAATCGGAAATAATGACAGTTCAATGTGGGATAACGGTTATTCCATGGATCAGGAGACCAATGCCTTGTCCATTAAAACCGGGGCCATCATACCTGTGGTGCTGATCACCGGGATTGATTCCACCTTGCCCGGCTATATCAGCGGCCAGGTCAGCCAGGATGTATGGGACACCGCAACCGGCTATAACCTGCTCATCCCCCAGGGCGCCAAAGTCTTTGGCCAATATCAGAACAATATAATCATGGGCCAGGAAAGGGTGTTCGTTGTCTGGCAGCGGTTAATATTCCCGGATGGCCGGACCATGACCTTGAAGGATATGCCCGGTGGGGACCAGTTAGGTTACGCCGGCCTCAAAGACAAAGTCAATAACCACTATTTCAGGATTTACGGCCATGCCCTGCTCATGAGCCTTGTCACCGGCGGCACCGCCTATGCCATTAACACCCTGGACAGCGATAACAGCGACGAAACGACAACGCTCAATGAATCCATGGGAACGGCCTTTGCCGACCAGATGGGGCAGACAACCATGAGACTGCTTGAAAAACACATGAACATGTCCCCCACTCTATCCATCCGGCCCGGGTACCGCCTGAACATCATCGCGGTTAAAGATCTGGAGTTCAGCGAAGCGTATGAAGGCAAATTATGAAAATTGATAAAAAATCCTGGCGACAAGGCTATGAGGCAGGGCTCCGGCAGCAGAACTCCCATGTATTTCCCGAGCCGGAAAACACAGAAGTTTTAAGCTGGCATGCCGGGTTTCTTGAAGGACAGACAGAGGCTGAAATAAAAATCAAAATCCACAGGAAACAATCAAGGAGAAAAGAACCATGAGACTTTTCATAGCAGAAAAACCATCCCTTGGCCGGGCCATTGCCGCAGGCCTGGGGAATGCCGAAAAAAGAAACGGCTATATAGAATGCGGCCAAAATGTTGTTACCTGGTGCTTTGGCCATCTATTAGAAATGGGTAAACCCGAATCTTACGATGAAAAATATAAAGTATGGAAAAAAGAAGACCTGCCCATTTTACCCAATGCCTTTAATGCCTCGGTCAGAAAAGAGTCTGCAGCGCAACTGAAAATTATAGGGCAACTGCTCCGGGACGCGGAACTCGTCGTCAACGCGGGCGATCCGGACAGGGAAGGACAGCTTCTTGTAGACGAGGTGCTGGAATACCACAACTATGCCGGGTCTTGCGAGCGTATCTGGCTTGCCGCCCTGGATGACAGATCAGTCAAAAAAGCCCTGGCATCCATGGCAGACAATAATGATTATACCGGCCTGAGAGATGCGGCCCGGGCCAGATCCCAGGCTGACTGGCTGGTGGGCATGAACTGCACCCGGGCCATGACCCTTAAAGGCCGTGACGCCGGCAACCAGGGCGTGTTATCCCTTGGCCGGGTTCAGACCCCTACCCTTGCCTTGGTGGTCAACCGGGACCTGGTTATTGAAAACTTCAAACCCCACCCGTACTTCACCCTTCATGTTGAAATTCTTCATGAAGCAGGCTCTTTCATTGGCACGTTTCAGCCGTTCGACACACAAAAGGGGCTGGATGACCAGGGCCGTTTAATCAACCCTGATGAAGCATACCGGATCAAAAAAGAGGTCAGCGGCCAGGCCGGAAAGATTATAGAGGCTGTTACAGAGAAGAAAAAAAAGAATCCTCCTTTGCCGCATTGCCTGTCCTCGTTACAAAAAGCTGCATCGTCAAAGCTCGGCATGGGAGCAAAAAAGGTGCTGGATCTGGCCCAGGCCCTTTATGAAAAAAAGCTGACCACCTATCCCCGTTCTGACTGCCGGTATCTGCCGGAAGAACAATTTGATGAAGCCGGCAATGTACTTGCAGTCCTGGCAAACGTTC
>NZ_JBFXHE010000388.1:0-4241 GCF_050177295.1 Desulfobacter sp. | reverse complement strand
CCTTTGACCCTGAGAATCCAAGAGTGTTTTGGGTTCATCCTAAACCCTCCCTCCCATTCGCCATAGAGTTGATATATTCCAAACTGCCGGAGCAATTCACTGAAGAGTCCACCTGTCTTTCCGTTTCCGACATTTATATCACCTCCCTGTACGAATGGGTCATGTATCGCTGTTATTCCATGGAAGGCAAAGGCATGGATATGGGAGAGGCCAGTATTCATCTGAACAACTTTTACAACATCATGGGAATCAAGAAGCAAAATGAAATCCTGCTGCAGCAAGTACAGGAGAATACCTGATGGACCGGTTTGTAAACTCCATATTGTCACAGGCCCCGGGATGCCCAAGGTCAGTCATCAAGCAGCATGTTCTAAAGGCTGCTATTCGATTTTGCAGCGAAACTTGGGTTTGGCAGCTAAAAGAAGACTGCCTGGTCCTTAAGGGTGCCGTTGACGTAATTTTGAGCGCTCCTGAAGACGCGGCTATAACTGGTATTCTTGAATTCAAGTTGAATGGGCGTGATTTTCAATTGTACTCCCGGTCCGGTGCCGTGGTTTCTTTTGATGCCCCGATATTTGAAGACGGAATCATCAATATCACAAAGGCCTTTATTCCCATGCGGGATGCCTCGGCCTTGCCGGATATTCTCCATGATGAATGGTTTGAAGGGGTTGAGGCCGGAGCTTTGTTTTCGCTTCGCTCAATGCCGGAAAAACCCTGGACGGACTCAGGGGGAGTCAGGACTGCATTATCTGTTTTTTACAGCGAAATCGGAAAGGCCAAGATAAGAGCTCGTCTTAAAAATGATGTTGCAGGGACCCGGGTCAAGTCCGTGAGGTTTATCTGATGATTGATCTGACTTCTTTTAAAGGAGAAATCCCCAAGGTGTCCGACCGGCTGCTGCCGACCGGATACGCCGCCGAGGCCAAAAACTGCGATCTGGACGGCGGCAATCTCCAGGCCATGAAAGGGACAACCTTTATTCAGGATGTCGCGGCCGGCACCCAGACCATTTTTAAAATGGCCTCGTCCTTTTTGGCCTGGGGTTCCGTTGTGGATGTGGTCCGGTCCCTTGTTGCAGACTCGGGCAACAGGATGCTTTTTTCCGGTGCCGGGTACCCAAAAGAGACGAATGAGGCATTGGCCCTGGCTTCGCCTCCCTTCCCGACCTATACCCGCCGCCTGGGTATCCCGGCCCCGACCAACGCCTTAACTGTAACCCTTACCGGGTCGGCAGGCAGCGAAGTGGCTTGCTCATCCTCCTACGTGTACACCATTGCCGGGAAGTGGGAAGACGGCAGCGAAGTGGAGTCCGCACCTTCTCCGCCGACCGGGGTCTTTGAAATTTATGAGGGAGTAACGCCTACTCTGACCGGATTTGTTGATTCGTCCGCCGAAGGGGTGTTCACAACCCATTTCAGGATTTACCGGCTCAATGCCGGGAACACCGGGGCGGAATATCAGTATGTCGATGAAATCTATGTGACCGAATCCCGGTTCGATGATTTAGTTGATGCGAACGATTTGGCAGAGGTGGTCCCTTCAACATACTGGACTTCGCCGGATGAGGCTCTTGAAGGCCTTACAGCAACCAGTCACGGGCTTGTTTTCGGGTTTAAGGGGAACACCATTTATCCATCGGACGTCTTTACGACCTATGCATACCCGGACGCTTATTCCCTTGTGACTGAATCCGACATTGTCGGGCTCGGGTATACCGGCAGCCTGGTAGCGGTCCTGACCAAAACGGTGCCGTATATGCTGCTGGGACAAGATCCGGCCACACTGTCCCTGCAGCGGCTCGGGTATCAGCAGCCGTGTGTCTCTGCACGGTCCGTTGCGAACATCCCGGGAGGATTGATCTATGCGTCCGCCGATGGCCTGTTCCGGATCAATGAAGCCGGAGAAGGAGCGTTGCTCACGGTAAACTTGTTCACGAAAAAGCAATGGAAGGCCCTGGGCCCGGAGAATTTGATCGGGGTCTATTATGACCAATCCTATTATGGGTTTGTTACAGGGTCCACCACCGGGTTCCGGTTGGACCTGGTGAGCGGAGATTACCGGGTATTTGAGCTTGCCGCGCCTGTCTACGGTGTCCATTATTCACCTGAAGCCGATGCCCTTTATCTGATTGTTGAAATGGCTGCCGGCCGGAAGGTGGTGGCATGGGGGAACGGGCCCATCATGGACTATACATGGGCATCTGGTGAGATCTCTTTCTCGGCGCAAAAGATATTCACTGCGGGGATGGTTCAAGGAGACTTCTCTGTAGGTGATGCGACTATGATGTTTTATGTGGACGGCCTCCTTGTTCATTCCAAATCTCTTGAATCTGATAACATTTTCCGGATTCCGCCTGTCCGGGGGAACGTTTTCCAAGTGAAACTTGAGGGCAAAGCGACCATTCACCGGGTTCTGTTTGGGGAATCCGTCGCGCAAATTGTCCGGGAGGTGAATTGATATGGCGCTATTACGTAATTTTTATCAAGGAGACACCCAGGATCTCGTATTTTTGCTGCGTGATGAAACTCAATCCCCCATATCTGTTGCCGGCGCCGCTTTGGTTCTAACGATAAAGAGCAAAGGGGATGATAGCGAAAACGATGAGGCCGCAGTCATTAAAAAGGAGCAGATGGGTGTAGAAACGGATACTGAAAACCCCACAGGAGAGATACTTCTTTCCCTTGAGCACGATGATACCTTGAAGCCACCGGGAAAGTACAAATACGACTTGAAGCTTATTCGGTTCATTAACGGAATTAAGAAGGTTACCACCCTGGATTCAGATGTCGTTGAGATTTATGAATCCGTAACAAAGGAGGTTTAATTATTGGAAACGAACAACAAAATTATCTTGGCCTCTTCCGAAATTAGTGTGTTTTTCAAACCGCAGCATGAACTCAGCGTAACCCAGGTGATGTATTCCCAGGGCCTGTCCCTGGGGGCTGCCCCGGCGCCTGTCCTGTCCGGTCCGGATTCGGGCCAGGCCCTGCAGGAGATCGCCGTGGAAATCGAGAACTACAGCCCGTTTTTAACGTATGCGGTCCACGTCACCGGCGGGGCTGTGGCCCGGGACGGGAACATTATTACATGGACACTGCCCGAGACCTGTGAGGTTGCGGCCCAGGTGCTGATTGTCACGACCAGGAATAATGGCTTCTTAAAAGAGGGCCATGCCGGGCATTTGGTGATGATGGAGGAATGATCCAATATGGGCGATCCCGCCGATCCTATAGTATCTAATATTCCATCTTCCTTCTCTGCGGATCAGAGCGCTTTTCTTCGAAGCCTGAAAAGCAGTGTGGAATTCCTCATGGGCCATGGCCGGAATTCCGATAAGACCCGGGCCTTGCGGGTTGGAGAATTGGAGAAATTAGGATGGGATTATCATGCCTTTTTGAAAAGTTCTGCATCCAGCCCGTATCCCACAGGGGGATCTTCCACATCCCAAAAGGTTCCGCCGGCGCCCAGTAATTTGGTTGTGTCCAAAGGAGTGTTTGTTCACACTTTGACCTGGGACAATCCTTCTGATCCTGACAAACTTGTTTCTCATGTGGAAATATGGGTGGCAGCGAACAGTCAATCCCGGGATGATGCTTCGCTTGTTGCCATCGTCACCGTTACCGATTCTCTAAGGGGCGAGCAGGGCATATATAAGCATGCCGGATTTGATGTGACCCATGATATGACGTATTGGATCCGCAATATCAGTTTTGGAGGGATGCATTCCCCCTGGTGCCCGCCTGATACCCAGGGCGGTTACACGGTGCCGGGCAGTGAATCAGTGAATGAAACCATTTCAAAAGTCCTCGATATTCTCAACGGACAAATCACGGAGAACCAGCTTTACGTCAGTTTGAACAGCAGGATCAACCTGATTGATGAGATCGGTACCGGTCTTGTTGACCGAGTCACGACTGTTGAGGAAGATGTCTCTTCCCATGCGTCAGATGTCACAACCCTGCAAACCACTGTCGGTGAACACACCACCGCCATCCAGACCCATGCCTCCTCCATCAACGGGATTGAGGGGAAATACTCTGTGAAGATTGACTCCAATGGGTATGTGTCAGGGTTTGGTTTGATTTCCACGGCTAATGACGGGGTCCCAACCAGTGAGTTCATTATCCTTACTGATAAATTCAAAATCGTGACCCCGGGAAAGAATCCGGTGGTGCCGTTTTCTGTGGGAATGGTGGACGGGATCCCCACGGTTGGGATTGACGGGAACGCAGTAATAG
>NZ_JBFXHE010000387.1:0-4241 GCF_050177295.1 Desulfobacter sp. | reverse complement strand
ATCATGCCCTCGAAATTAAGGACAAGCCTGTAGTCCGGATAATCGCCTTCAAGCAGCTTGATCATTATGGATTCATTGGCCCGCTGGAACACGAAATGATTGTCCTTGACGCCCACCTTGATGGTTTCCACATTGGAATCAATGAATTTCCCAAGTTCGGCCAGTCCTTTTTTGGGGATGATCACCCGGGCCTCCCCCAGATCAAGAACCCCTGTAAACGGCGCATCAAAACAATGAAGCCTTCTTGAATCCGTTGAAACGATCCGCAGCTTTTCCTCTCCGTCAACCACGGCCTTTTCGATCAGGGAGCCCAGAACATAGGTTCTTTTTTCCTCGTTCTGGAATCCCACCACCGAAGAGACGGCCACCATCGTTTTCAGGTCCTGGGCTGCAATCTCTATGAAGTTGACGTTTTCAATCACAGGGGTTTCAGGAAAATTTTCATAATCCGAGGAAACAATGTGGTAAACACTGTCCCCGGACCCTATCTCAATCCACCGGTTTTCAACCTCGTTGATGCAGATATTTTCATTGGGATATTCCCTGATGATTTCAAAGAATTTTTTTGAGTTGACAGACAGAATCCCAGGGGTTTCAACCTGGGCCTCATAGGTGCCGGTGAAAACCGTTTCAAGGTCATTGGCCGTGATGGTTATCTTTGACTCAACCGCCGTAATCAAAACATCCGAGGTGATTTTTAAATTTGTTTTTCTGCCCGTGATACCCTGAATTCTTGCCAGAACTTCCAGGATATCCTTTTTATTGAAGGAAAATTTCATTTAGAATCCTTTTTTTATCATCTGTTAAACCGATTAAGTTTATAATAAACTGTCTGATTTTTCAAGAGGAATGGCTGAGGCGATACACCGGGACGTTTAAGGGCCATGGCCCTATGAACGGATAAAACCGGCAAGACCCGGAATATCATCCAGGGCAAAAATTGGGGGGCATGGTTTTTCTGTGTCTGCCGGAACACTATCGCACGCCAGGGCACAGACCTTTTCCACATCTGTAAACAAGGGCGTTTTACCCACATGTTTCCGCCAGATTTCTATTTTGGGATAGGGTCCCCAAATCCATCCTTCAATGAGAACAAGATCTGCATGACAATAATAGGTCTGGATCAGTTTTTCGGGCCGGGTGAAATCAGAGGCCGGGAAATATAAGGCAGCCATTTCAGCGTTGACCATGGCGGCGGGGATTGCCCCGGCTTGCCTGTGTACATAGGAATCTTTGCCCGGTTTGTCCAGTTCATAGGTGTCACTGGAATGCTTCAACGTACCGACACACAGGCCCTGCCCCGAAAAATAGCGCACCAGTTCCGCCACCAGGGTGGTTTTGCCGGAACCGGGCTGGCCGATGATCTGGACAATGGTCTGCATGGGATTGCCCTTTAAATGCTTTTGCCAAAAGCGCAGTTGGGAAACCGGCAGGAACTGCAGTTCAGACACAGGCCCCCGTGGCACAGGCTTGCAAGCTCCCGTTTTCCCGGGCGCTCCCCGGCCATGACCCGGGGCAGAATCAGATCAAAAATAGTGGCCCTGTGGTACAGGCCGCAGGCCGGAAGCCCCATGATAACCGTTTGCTCCGTGTATCCTAAAAGGAACATGGCTCCTGGCAGAACTGCCGACGAATAGTGGGTCCGGTCAAACCCGGCTGCCTCAATGGCATCCTTTGTCACATCGTCGGGGTCCACGGACATGCCGCCGGTGGTGATGATCAGGTCCGTGCCTTTGTCAAGATACTCCCGGATCCTGCCGGCAATCCGCTTTTTATCATCGGGCAGGATACAGAACTCCAGAATATCTGCCCCCAGATTACCCACTTTTTCCGCAATAATGGCCTGGAACCGGTCCTGGATCAGTCCGGTGTATACCTCGTTGCCCACGATGATGAGCCGGATGGTCAAGGGGTTGAACATACTGACTGAAAAAATGGGAAAGGCCTGTTTGGCAAGCGTTGTGGCCTGGTCCAGGTGTGTGCGGCTGATCACCAGGGGGATGGCCCGGGTGGCGGCCAGTGCATGGCCTTTTCTAACCGCCGTGTTTGTGTGAATGCTGGCGCACATGACATCAGCCAGCATGTTGAATTGGGTTAACGCCTCGACATCCACCCGGAACAGACCGGAGCAGGAGGCCCGCAGTTCCAGCTTTCCTTCATGGGGCGGACCGGAAAACGCAACGCCCGGCCCGGCCAGGGCAGATGCCAGTTCAAGCACGGCATCATCCTCATGGACCTGGCTGGCCTCATCCAAATCCAGAACATAGAGATTGTTTTTTCCCATACGCATGAGGCGGCAGATATCCCCGGCCTGGATCCGGTGTCCCCGCTTAAAGGCCGGTTCCTTTGATTGGCCGGGGATGATTTCGGTCATGTCATGGGCAAGGGTCATGCCCTGGGCATTCTGGACAGGAATGGTTTTAAACGGCATCGTTATCTCTTTGGTTGTTTTCTGATTGTTTTCATGGATGTTCACAGGCTCATAATAGGATCCCCGGGCACAGGGCCGGCACAGGATCCGGTTGTTTTTAAAAACTTCCTTTTTATCCCTGACCACAACGCCGCACCGGGCACATACAGCCTTGAACCGTGTGGGACCTGGCATGTCCGATGCCGGGACATTGACGCTTACCTGGGTAACCGTAAACAGATCTGAATCGTCCATGATTTTGTAGGCTTCAAGCTGGGCAAGCCTTGGATCTTCAATGTGGGGCATCAGCTTTGGGGCAAGGTCCCGGGCGGTTTCCGTGGATACGATCCTGAACGCCTTTCCTGTTTCAAGATTCACAAAGCTAGCGGCCATGATTCCGTTGTCAATGAATTTTAAGGATCTTCTGCCTAGCTTCACGCCTGTGACATAGGCAATGGCGTCCGTGGCACACCGGTCTATCTCCACATATACAATGATTTTTTTGATCTGGGGCAGTGTGGACGGTTCGTCCAGGCCAATGAGCCGGCATCCGAGCATGGCCATGCGTACCCCGATCACCTGGCCCGGGCACAGATGGCCATGGGCCTTTGCTGATCCCTCAAGCAGTGTATTAAAATCTTTCAAATCAATTTGGATCCTAGGAGTACATCAAATGGGGCAGAAACAAAATAATGCCGGGAAAAACAATAAGAATGACTATCCCGATAATCAGGGCAATCAAAAACGGGATAATGCCCTTGAATATTTTTTCCAGGGCCACGGTATGGGACAGCACGTTCTGGGCCACCCCGTAGACAACGTAAACATTGATACCCACAGGCGGCGTAATAACCCCCATCTCCGTGACCATGACAATGATAATGCCAAACCATATGGGGTCATACCCCAGCTCCATGACCACCGGAAAAAATATGGGAACCGTGAGGGTAACAAAGGCCAGGGCATCCATAAAACAGCCGCCCAGAAAATAGATCAAAATGATTACGGCAATGACCAGGGTCGGAGCCATATCAAGCCCGCTCACCCAGGATGCAATCTCAAAGGGAATCCGGGTGACGGCCAGAAATTTGCCGAAAATCACGGCCCCTGTGATCAGCATTAAAACCATGCAGGAGGTGGTCAATGTTTCCATTAAGGATTTCACAAACCCCTTTCAGGTGAGCCGGCGTTGAAGCACCGCAATGACCAGAACACCGAACGCGCCTATGGACGCAGCTTCCGAGGGCGTGAACAGACCGTAGAAAATGCCGCCCACCACCAGGGCAAAGATAACCAGGGTCTCTCCAAGGCCCAAAAGCGCTTTGAACCGCTCTGCCCAGGAAAATTTTTCCCCGGCAGGTCCGGCGTTTTTGTCCATAAGACAGGTGATAAAAACAGCGCCGATAAAAAGCAGGGTCACAAGAAGCGCCGGGAATATACCGGCCACAAAAAGCTGACCAATGGATTGCTCCGTTAAAATGCCGTAGATGATCAGCACCACGGACGGGGGCATGATCATGCCGATGCCGCCGCCCGAGGCCACACAGCCTGTAGCCAGTGCATCGTCATAATTGAACCGCTTCATCTCCGGCAACCCCACCGTTGCCATGGTGGCGGCTGTGGCAGGACTTGAGCCGCATACGGCCCCGAAGGCTGTACAGGCGGTTACCGTTGCCATGGCAAGTCCCCCGCGTACGCTGCCCAGGAATTTATACCCGGCTGAATAGAGGCGCTTGGATATGCCGGAATTGAATCCGAGCTGTCCCATGAGGATGAACAGCGGGATGGTGGTCAGGTCATAGGAGGCAAAGGTTTCATAGATATTTCTGGA
>NZ_JBFXHE010000386.1:0-4271 GCF_050177295.1 Desulfobacter sp. | reverse complement strand
GCCTGGAAAAGCGATTCCCACGCCCCGGTGGTTTGAAACATGGGTGACAGATCCCAGCAGTCACTTTGAAGGACCTCTTTTCTCGGGGTGTTCGGCTGATGAACCATAAAAAACTCCTTTGGCTGGTGGATAAATCAGTTACAGATATCTGGTTAGGGTATTGCGCAGGTCTTGTCAAGAATGAAGCCCACTGTTTAATAATCTATCGAATGATCTGTATCGTGCCGTCTTTACGCGCAGGCACGGGCGATGCTTTGCCGATAAACCCGACAGCCGCGCAAGCGCAGATCGTGTTCTCCTTTGGGATGCCCATTTCAAGCAGATATGCACGGATGCTCGGATCATCCCGAAGCCAATGAAGTTGATTAATATAACAGCTTCCCAGTCCAAGGGACTGAGCCCCAAGAAATATATTCTGAAGGGCCAGGGCACAATCTGCCATCGCATTTTCGTAATTGGGTTTATTGGAGGCAATAATGAGTGTTGGGGCGTTGTGGTAGAAGTTATAGCCTTCCTGTTTTGACCGCTTTTTCATGGCATGCTTTCCGGGGTAATCGTCATCAGGGATCCAATGTTGAAATCCTTCACAAACCAGCCGGTTTAAGTGAAGAAGCACACTTTTTTTCTGAATGGCAGTAAACAACCAGCTTTGGTTGTTGCCGCCACTGGGCGCCCATATTGCAGCATCAAGCAGCGCATCCAGTTGTTCTGATGATATTTGCTGTTCAGTAAATTTGCGCGTACTTCTTCGTTCATGAATGCAATTTAGGACCTCGTTATTTAAACTCATATCATCTCCCCCTGCCGAATATATTGGCTTCAGACCCCTAAAAAAAGAACGTTGATAATCAATGAATTCTTCCAAATGAATTCTTCCAATTGATCACACATTTTAATATTATAAATGCACAATGCTCCAACTGACAACAGGTTGTTTTGATGTTTGCCAAGCTCTAAGGCAAGTCTTTTATATATAAACTTGAATAACATTTTGAATTTATTCATAGTATTTTGCGGATTAAGCCAGGGTCTTGATAGACCGGGTCGGCCCATGGCCATTCGTATCCAAATATTCTGAGTTTGATATCAATAAGGCGGTGAATCAAAAGGAGTAGAAATGAACTGGAAAAATTTAACCATTGGAAAGCAGATTGGTGTGGGGTTCGGGGTTGTAATTTTGCTTTTGATAATGCTGGGAGGGCTCAGTTTCATCGGGGTTGGAGGTGTCGTTGATAATGCCGAAGAAGTCATTGACGGCAATAAACTGGACGGGAATCTGGCCCAGAAAGAAGTGGATCATCTGAACTGGGTGAACAAGGTAAACGCATTGCTGACGGACAAAGAGATTACCAAGCTGGAGGTGGAGACAGATCATCACAAATGCGGATTCGGAAAATGGCTCTACGGAGAAGAGCGAAAAGAGGCAGAGTCCATGGTTCCGTCCCTGCAACCCCTGTTAAAGGAGATTGAAGCGCCCCATAAACAGCTTCATGATTCTGCCATCGCCATCGGAAAGGTATTCAGTCAAGCTGATCAAAAACTGCCAACCCTGTTGACCGAACGGGAGGTGGATCATTTCAAATGGGCCGCCAAGATTCGAGATGCTTTTATTCAAAAGCATGACTCCCTCGGAGTTACAATGGATCCGACCCAGTGTGCCCTGGGCAAATGGCTGCAGTCCAATGCGGCCGCACAGGTGTATGAAAGTGAAGATGCAGAGTTTAAAAATGTCTGGGATGATATGGTGGCAGCACATACAGAACTTCATAAATCTGCGGTCGATATTGAAACCCACCTGGCATTTGAGAAATTGTTTCGGTTGGAAACGGATATACAGGAAATGAACAAAGAATTCGAACAGTTGGGGCATACCCTTTTGGACGTGCTGAAAAAGGGCAGGGGGGCCGTCATTGATTCGTCAAAGGAAAAAGCCGCCAACTCCGGGGATACGGTGGCCATGAACCGGTGGGGCAATCTCGATATGATCATGAATGAACAGGTTATCCAACCTTTTTTAACCGCACGTCTGGCCCTATATAGATTTGAGATCGGAAAAACCGAACAAGAATGGAGTGATTATCAGGGCAAGGTGCGTATCTTCAGGGCTGGAATCGACGCCTGGCAGAAATTAAGCCGAGGGGAGTCGGCTTTGGAGCAGGTCATGGTCCGGCTCAAGGATCTGGCCGAACAATGGTCTGCCAAGTCTGAAATCTATTACAGATCCATAATGGAGGAAAATAAAGCCAATGCATCCGTCCAACAAGCCCTGGACATATACAACACCCAGACCCTGCCGCTGCTGGACAAAACCATCGCCCGGCTTCAAGATCTGAAAAAAGAGGCAGAGCACGAGCTTCACGGAATGCGCGAGGCCTCCCGGATTTATGCCGGCCAGACCATCCCGGCCCTGAAAGAGGTTCAGCGGCTTTTGGGAAATATCAGAAAAGAGGCCAGACAGCATATCATGACCGACGAAATCATGCTGGAGGCCGCTAACGGAACTAAAAGAAATGTGGTTATTACGGCCGTGGCAGCCATCCTGGCAGGGGCTTTTCTGGCCTTTGTCATTGCCCGGGGCATTATCAGTGTTCTGATCCGAATCAGCGATGGTTTAGGAGAAGGCGCCAACCAGGTAGCATCTGCATCCAACCAGATTTCTTCATCCAGTCAGTTCATGGCCGAGGGATCTTCCCAGCAGGCCGCGGCTATAGAAGAGACCTCATCTTCCATGGAGGAAATGGCCTCCATGACCAAGAAGAATGCCGAGAACGCAAGCAATGCAGATAGCCTGATGAAAGAATCCAACCAGATCGTGGTCAGCGCCAATCAATCCATGGCGCAACTGATCCGGTCCATGGAAGAGATCACCAAGGCCAGCGAGGAAACATCAAAGATTATTAAAACCATCGACGAAATCGCCTTCCAGACCAATCTCCTGGCTCTGAATGCCGCTGTGGAGGCAGCCAGGGCCGGTGAGGTCGGGGCCGGTTTTGCAGTGGTGGCCGATGAGGTCCGGAACCTTTCCATGAGAGCCGCTAGGGCAGCCAAGGATACGGCAGAACTCATTGAAGATACGGTGAAAAAGGTAAATGACGGTTCGGATATCGTCACCGCCGCCAACCAGGCATTCGGCCAGGTGACCCAGAGTTCTGAAAAGATAAGCCATCTGGTGGCTGAAATTTCTGAAGCTTCCCGGGAACAGTCAGACGGGATAGATCAAGTCAACAAGGCCATCGCGGAGATGGATACAGTGGTTCAGCGGAATGCGTCCACTGCCGAAGAATCTGCCTCTGCCGCAGAGGAAATGAATGCCCAGGCCGAGCAACTTCGGGATTATGTCTTTGAACTGTCCATGATGGTAACCGGAAAAAAATAGAACATGTCGCTGGGATATACCCCTATTTTCTCATGGTGTACCGGAATTTTTTCCATAAAACTGAACCATCCGGCAAATTAACTTAAAATTTGAGATCGGCCCGGATAATCTTGACCGGATCATTCTGGCCGGATCTCAATTTTTAAGTGACATTGAAGCGGTGCTGATCAGATCCTGATCTGCCCGTTCCCCCAGGCCACAAATTTAGTGGTGGTCAGCTCTTTTATGCCCATGGGGCCGTAGGCGTGCAACTTGGAGGTGGATATGCCGATCTCAGCGCCCAGGCCCAGCTGCCCTCCGTCATTGAACCGGGTGGATGCATTGACAATGACAAGGGAGGCGTCCACTTCCCGGATAAAGCGCCGGGACCGGTTCAGGTCCGTTGTGATGATCGCTTCTGTGTGGTTGGAGCCGTAGGCCGCGATGTGGGCCATGGCGTCATCCATGTCCTTAACCACCTTGACGGCCAGAATCAGATCCAGGTATTCCATAGGCCAGTCCGCTTCGGTGGCGGGAACGGCATCGGGAAGTATTGCGCAGGTTTTAGGGCATCCCCTGAGGGTGACACCGGCCTGGGTCAGTGCCTTGTGGACCATGGGCAGAAATTGTTGGGCCACACCTTCATGAACCAGCAGGGTTTCCAGGGCATTGCATACCCCGGGCCGTTGGGCCTTGGCATTGAGTACGATGCTCACGCCCATCTCCAGGTCCGCCAGCTCATCCACATAGGCGTGGCAGACCCCTTTGTAATGCTTGAGGACTGGGATTCTGGAGGCTGCCACCACATGGCGGATCAGACCTTCTCCACCCCGGGGGATGATCAGGTCGATATATTCTTCCTGCTTGAGCATGATATCCACGGCAGCCCGGTCCGATGTGGGGATGACTTGAACTG
>NZ_JBFXHE010000385.1:0-4291 GCF_050177295.1 Desulfobacter sp. | reverse complement strand
TTAGTAACGATAATTATTAATATACGTTATCCTGATAATTTAGATTGAGAATGTCAAAAAAATAAACACAACGAAACAATTTTTTAAAATGCTATATGCAAAAACCTAACCGGACACCACTGATTTTGAACCTGCCGGATGGAAAAATTCCAGTGCATTTTAATTGCGCCGCAGTTACGCTGTCTTTCCGGGCTGAAATTTCCTTGAGGATTTGCGTCGTGTAGGTTGAAAAATAGTTGGGTTTGAAATCAATATAATCCAGCCCCAGGTCCTCTGCCAGACAGCAAACCGCGCCAGATCACTGTGATTCTCTTCCACGCATGGACAAGGCTGTTCAAGACTGCCTGTTCGAGCCTTTCTTCACCACGAAAAAACCAAACGAGGGTACCGGCCTGGGGCTGGCAACCACTTACGGCATCGTCAAACAGAACAAGGGGTTCATCAACGTATACAGCGAACCCGGCAACGGCACGACATTCAGGATCTACTTCAGTGCCTACAAAGGCGATGACAACAATTATCAGCCCCCCAGGGACACAGGCGATGCGCTTACAGGGGCTGTGAGACCATTCTTCTTGTAGAGGACGAGGCCATGATCCTGAACTTCTGTACAAAGACACTGAACAAACTGGGATACCGGGTACTCAAAGCCGATTCCCCCCACCAGGCCTTGTCTGTTGCCGACCGTCACGGCAGCGGAATTGACCTGCTTCTCACCGACGTGATTATGGCCAAGATGAGCGGCAAAGAACTTGCCGGCGCACTGCAGCGTAATTTCCCATCCCTGAAAACCCTTTACATGTCCGGATATACAGCCAACGTCATTGCCCGCCACGGAATTCTGGACGAAGGAGTGATGTTCCTTCAAAAGCCCTTTTCCAGAGAGGTGCTTGCCCAAAAAGTCAGGGAAGCCCTTTCCAGCCCCAATTGATCCTTTTTCGTCCTGACCAATCTCCCCGCGGTCCAATAAATCCCTGGCCCTACCCGGCCAGACTCTGGTATAGACATCAATAAATTAAGAGATACAATTAACCCGCGCATCCGGCAACGGCATCATAAAAAAGGAGAATGCAGGCAATGGCAGAAAACACAGCTCAATATGGATGGGATGCATCACTGGGGATTTCCCTCTATGATAAAATCCGGCAGGATATGAAAACATCCATGCTTAAAAAAGATACAGGCGTAAGGGATACCATGCGCCTGATTATGGGGGCGTTTCCCGAAATCACTGTGCCCATCACCCTTGGGAGCGGGAAAAAATCCACCCGGGCAAAAACGCCGGAAGAGATCACGGATGAGGATATCCATAATATCATCCGAAAGTTCGTCAAATCTGAAAAAACCGTACTGGAGATAAAAAAAGAGACATCTTCTGATTATCTGGAACTCTTAGAATCTTATCTGCCCAAAATGGCGGCTACGGAAGCCATTGAAGCCTGGATAAAAACCAATATAGATTTTTCTGCCATTAAAAGCCCCACCCAGGCCATGGGCGCCGTTATGAAGCATTTTGGGAAGCTTGCTGACGGGAACCAGGTCAAGGCCATTCTCCAGGGAATGAGTGCCCAAAAATGAAACGTCACCCATGGGGCATTCAACTTTAAACTATTACAGTCAACATTCCCTGAAAGTGGCTGAAAGGTATGAATCGGCTGATGTCACACAACTGCATGAATTTCTTTTATCCAGCCTGAGACCAGGCGGCAGACTTCTGGAGCTCGGGTGCGGCTCCGGCAGGGATGCCGCCTTTATGACCCGCCAGGGGTTCAAAGTACTGGCTACAGATGGCTCGGCAGCAATGGTGCAACAGACAAAAATACACCACCCCGAACTTGCGGGGCATGTGAATCACTTAAAACTGCCGGATGGGCTGTCATATAACCTAGGGGAGTTTCACGGAATATATGCCGTTGCCGTTCTGATGCATCTTTCCGTACAGGAAATTGAGACAACAATTGGGGCTGTTAATGCGCTTCTGGCAGCAAAGGGCCGATTTATATTTTCTGTTCCGTCCCGACGGGATGACGTCATGACAAATGAGTTTGATTCTAAAGGCCGGAGGTTCACTGCATTATCACCGGCTGGATGGAAAGAGTTATGCCTGAAACACGATCTGCAACTTGTTCGGACCATGATTTGCCAGGATGGCCTGGAAAGGGGCGGAGTTATGTGGATGAACTGTCTGGCAGAAAAGCCTTAGGGCCTCGAAAAAAAAACAAATCGAATTACGGGAATTATAAATGAACGAAAAAAACTGACCGAAAAACTCAAACTGATAGAAGCGCTTTTTGCCGGAGCGACCACTGACGGAAAAAGGATGCAGCGTTTAACGCCCTTCAAAGAATCAGGGATCGGTTAAACGAGATAAAAAGGGAAGATCCGCCTGTGGAGTATAAATTTTCCATGGCGGATGGTTGGTCCAGAAAATTAGACATTTTCGGAAATAAGGGATCAGTTCCATATTGCATGTGAATCCAATAAGTTGACTGACTCAAACTCAGACCGAAACAGACGGCGATCACCTGTTGAAGAGGGTAGGTTTTCAGATAAAAGAGGATAAAAAACAATCGTTCTTCGACCGACTGGAGTTTCGGTTTACGTTCTCTTCTGCTTTTTCAAAAACGGGCAATAGAGAGTCGAATTTGGATTTTGTGAGACCCGTCATAGATATCATGGCAGAAGGATTTTTTATTGTAGTCTTATAAAAAATCATGAGAGGAGGCTCCATTATAGAATTTAAAAACAATCAAACTGTCAGCATTTTTGCTGACAGTTAAAGATCATTCTTATTTCCGAAAATATTTTTTGTGTCCTCATGTGTCTGTTGCAACGAAAAACCGCGTGTTTCAAGATTCATGGGGAGGTATCGAAGTCCTTTCACGCTTGCGACAGGAGTTCGAATCCCCTTGGGGACGCCACTTAAAAATAAAGGCTTTTCAGAATATTCTGAAAAGCCTTTTGGTTTTTTATTTAACAAGTGGGGTTTCGACCTTGATTCTTTGTGTTCATATGGACAGATAAAGAAAAGGTGCTACGCAGCCTTGACTTCAATCAGTCTGGGTTTGGCAGCTTCAGATTTGGGCAGATGAAGGGTGAGAACCCCATCTTTCAGCTTCGCCGCTACGGTTTCCACGTTAATGGTCTGGGGGATGGAAAAACTTCTGACATATTCAACGTCCACAAATTCCTCCCACTTTGACACGCCCTGGTAGTCCAGCCGGCGGACACCGGAGATGGAGAGCTTGCCGTTTTCAATGTTTACCGTGACATCGTCCTTGTGGACCCCGGGAATATCTGCATAAAGCAGGATTTCATTTTCATTTTCATAAATGTCCACTGCCGGGGTGGCGGTTCTCAGTTCACGGGTTTTCTCAATAGCCTTGTCTTCGGTTCTGGTCATATCTTTTCTGTCAGTCATGGTAACCTCCTGGATTTTATTTTTGTCGTTCATTTTATATTTAATTAATAGCGATCTGTCTGGGTTTGGCGGCCTCTGATTTTGGCAGAGTGAGATACAAAATGCCGTCTTTGAGGGCTGCATCAACTTTTTCCGCATCAACCTCATCGGGCAGGGTAAAGCTGCGTGAGAATGTGGTGGCGGATCTTTCATTCCTGTGGGATTTATACCCCTCGGGTGTTTCAATTTCCCTTTTTCCGCTTATTTCAAGGTAATTGCCCTGGATTTTAATGCTTATGTCATCCTTTGAAATACCAGGGAGTTCAGCCCGCACTTCAAATTTGTCACCGTTTTCCAGAAGGTTGGTTCTGGGTGAATTGGTCTCTAGGGTAAATGCCGGTCCATGCAGGTAAGGCCTGCCAGTTTCATTGAAGAGTCTGTCCATTCTGGCGCGGAGCAGATCCATGGCCCCAAACATTCTGTCGATTTCATTCATTCTTGTAAACATAGTTCATACTCCTTTCTATTTGTTGTTGTTTCCGCCGGATGGCTGATTAAGTTGCCCTTCCGTTTGTTTGAAAATAAAATGAGCATAAAAAATATCCTGTCAACATTAGATTCATTATTTTTTAGAATTAAATAGTAAAGTAATATGAAGCCTAAGAAACAGCGCAGGCCAAAGACCTTTGTTTTAATTCGGAACTCACCGGATAATCTGGGTGGATGAAATGGTATTGATTCCGTACTTGTCTATTTTTGCATGTAGCGTGGGGCGGGATATGTCCAAAAGCCGGGCGGCCTGGGAGCGGTTGCCGTTTGATATTTTCAGCGCTTCTTCCACGGCCATGGCGCAGATGGTATCTGAGAAGAATTCAAAGCTGTGGTCACTAT
>NZ_JBFXHE010000384.1:0-4330 GCF_050177295.1 Desulfobacter sp. | reverse complement strand
TTTCCGGCGGGAATATCGCCAACGTCCGGGGCGTGTCTCATCTTCAGGGTGCGCCTGTAATGGCATCGGACCTTCGTGCCAGTGCCTCCCTTGTGATTGCAGCCTTAATTGCCCAAGGAACCACTGTTATCAGTCGTGTTTATCATATGGACCGGGGTTATGAGACCATTGAAAAGAAATTTGAAGGTCTGGGCGCAGATATTAAAAGAATTTCATCCTGACAACTCCCATCCAAGGAGGGCATAAGTGGACATAAGGCATAAGCTAACCCTTGCGCCAATGCTCTTTATTTTCCTCTCCTTTGCAACCGGTGCCATAGCAGGTAGTTGGGCACCGGTTGCACCCTGGATATATTTTATTACGGTGTGTCTGCCTGCCGCAACTATCTTTATTCTTTTCAAGCCTGATAAATTTATTTTTCTATCATGCCTTGTAGTTTTTAGCTTGACTGCATTGCGCATGGCAGGCATCTGCGCTCCAGATTATTCTGATCAACATGTCATCAGGTTTTGCAATGGTGAAACTTACCGGATTTCAGGTATAATTAATTCTCTTCCTAAAACAGATCCAAATAAAACCAGATACACCATAAATTGTACCAACATCGGTGGGGATACCGCTGTTGGAAAATTGATTTTAACCATATATCATGATCCTTTAAAACAACCTGTATCATCCTTGCGCTTTGGAGAACATATTGTCGTTAAGTCAAAAATTAGAGCCATACGAAATTTTTCCAACCCCGGGGGGTATGATTATGAATTTCGGATGCGTCTTGAAGGTATCACCGGCAGCATTTACGCAAATTCGGACACCATTTTACATACAGGCAGGGTTGACGGCAGTTCATTTGCCCGGGGCATGCGATTTCTGCAAAGGACCCGGGAACGCTTTTCCAGCAATGTTGCAAAAGCCGTCCAAAACACAGATGAGAGGCCGCCTGATTTTTTCTCCAACCAGGCCGGGGCTGTCCTTACAGCACTGGTTACAGGGCAAAAAGAGATGATTCATGAAAAAACCCATGATAATTTTTCCAAAGCAGGTCTTTCTCATATTTTAGCTGTCTCGGGTTTGCACATGTCTCTTGTCGGAGTTGGTTTTTTTTCTGTTTTTATATTTATATTAAATCAGCACTCGTCTCTTGTCATAACAGGCCATGCAAAAAAAGCAGCAGGCATTCTCACGCTCTTGCCTTTGACGGCCTATGCTTTTTTTGCCGGGTTCTCACCATCGACCCAAAGAGCGTTGATCATGACAGCGGTCTTTTTAACCTCTTTTCTCATTGAAAAGGAAAAAGATTCTTTAAACACCCTTTACTTTGCCGCAAGTCTAATTCTTTTTATTGATCCCGGGGCCTTGTTTTCCATCTCTTTTCAGCTCTCATTTGTTTGTGTTTTTTTTATTATCTCGGGCTTTATGTTCCTTGGACGGACTTTGGTCATACCCGAGAATAAATGGATTAAAAGAATTTGTTCAATGATTTTGACAACCGTGTTTGCAGGGATCGGCGCAGCCCCTGTGACAGCGTTTTATTTTAATATATTTCCCATGGTCCAGGTGGGGACGAACTTTGTCATGATTCCTGTCATCGGTTTTTTAGGGCTTCCCCTGGGATTGGCAGGCCTGATGTTTATGGATTTTTTGCCTGGCCTCTCCCACCTTTTTTTAACTTTAGATATCCACATTCTTTCATATTGTCTTCAGGGTATTCATTGGATTGCCGGTTTCAACTGGACCTGGGCCAGGGTCATCACACCACGGCCAATTGAAATTATAATATATTATGCACTGATACTTTGCCTTGGATTTGCAATCATGGAAAAGAACAAGGGTGCCATATACCTGACCTTTCTTCTGACTGCGGCCGGTATGGTATCCACAGGCCAGGGAATGTTGAAAAGATTTTATCCGGGAAAACTTGTGGTGCACACCCTGGATGTCGGGCAGGGGAATGCCTCTGTTATCGTTACGCCTGACGGAAAAACCCTGCTCATTGATGCCGGCGGATTTGGCTCAGGTTCCAGTTTTGACACCGGCCGGTATATTGTGGGCCCCTTTTTATGGAAGAACTGGATTTTATCTCTTGATGCCGTTATTCTGACACATCCGGACAGTGATCACATGAATGGCCTTTATTTTATTTTTGAAAACTTTGGGGTCAGACAATGGATAAAAAATCATGAGATGCTCTCATCTGTTTTTTTTAAAAATCTGATGGATATCGCTGAAAAAAAAGATATTAAAATTTATGTCCCGGGTCCTGACCCCTGGCGGTTTTCGTGGGATCAGGTTAAAATAAGTATTCTTGGCGGAAAAAGTCCGCAATTATCTGATAACGTTAATAACAACAGTCTTGTTACCCGACTTGATTTTTTATCCTTTTCCATGCTCTTTCCAGGCGATATTGAAGAAAAAAGAGAAAGGGAACTTATACATGCAGAAAATTTTAGTCTCAAATCAGATATTCTTATGTCCCCCCACCATGGCAGTTGTTCCAGTTCAAGTGAACTTTTTCTTGATCAAGTCAGCCCGTCAGGAGTTATAATATCATGCGGTTATATGAACAGACATAAGTTCCCCTGCCGGAGGGTTTTCCAGCGGTATCTGCAAAACAGGATCTCAATTTTTCGAACGGATCTGATGGGCGCTGTTACACTGCAATCTGATGGTATTGGTTATACCATTAAAACCCATAGGAAATTTTAACGCGTGTACTATATTTATTTTTCTTTTATTTTTATTTTATCCGGTCTGATGTTCTTAGAATGCAAGCGTCAAAGCCTTCCTAAATGGTGGGCTGCCATTGTCTTTGCAGCGCCTGTAACCACCCCGTATTTCATATTTAAATCCGGAAAAGGTAATCGTTTGATTTTGTTTTTGATTTTCATACTCTGCTTCTCCATTGTAACTGTCGGCGAAATTTTTATCTATTCCAGAATGAAGGCAACATATAAATATGATTCCTTACCGCCTGTTACCCGGCAGCTTATCCGTTACCGTGAAATCCTCCAACAGACTACCCAGAACCTGGACAACGCTTTAATTGAACTTGAGCAGCAGTCCAAGGTTCAGTCAAACCTAGATAAACTTGAGCAGACCATTGTATTTATAGGTCAACTTCGCCAGATCATGCTTGATAATCAGGCCGCAATTAAGCAAATGGTTGAATTTGTGGGGAGTTATAGGGATTTCTTCACCCAAAAGGATCTGCAATGGGTGTATGAAATCAAAAGATTTTACAACAACCGCATCGTGATTGCGCACCTTGAAAGCCTTGAAAACTATCTGGATAATTTTGAAACCCTGCTGCGCTTCTGTTACCGGAATTTTGACGCCATAACCAAGGCGGAAAGTACAATCCATCTAAAAAATTATGATGAATATTATCTGCGTTACCGCAGGGCTGTTGACTCCCACAATCGGTTTAACGTCAAACGCATTGAATTTCAGAATGACTTTATAAAAAGACACCCTGAAACCAAGGCCTATCTGCCGACCGAACGTCAGACAAAAGCTTTCCGGCTCTGGGAATAGGGGGATGTTCCCAAATATTTCAGGAAAGGCACCACCACCGTGTTCTTGTTGCCTCCGGACAGATCATAGGTAATATTGACAATCGGAACCCCGACGTTTTTTTCAATCTGTGAGGCCATGGCCTCGGTGAGAAGACCCGGACAGCAAAATGTCGGGTTGACGGCAACCAGAAGGGCTATATCCGGATGTTCATTGACAATGTAGTGGATCTTGAGCAAGTTATCCATGGACTCTCCGGTATGTTCCGGCAGCATGCCGTAGGTTTCAAGGATATGTTCATAGGATGCGTTTACCTTGAGTTCTGTTTCATTGAAAAACGGCGCAAAAAATGGATAATATTTTTTTTCCATTGTTTTCACGGCTGTTAGAAGCGCTTTGTTTGAAATCAGGCTTAAGTATTTGCCCTCCTTGAACCATTTTTTGAAATAGGCATTGGCGATGATCTGAAGATACTGATAATAAGGCGTGGTTACCACTTCTCCGCCATTGTCCTCAATGAACTGGATCAGATTCTGGTTCATTATCCGGTTGTCCCTGACATACAGATCCCCGAAGATTCCCACCTTGGGCCGTGTTTCTTTTTTCACCGGGATCTGTTCAAAGACAGACATAATCTCCTTAAGGGCTTTTTCCTTTGATCCGCCCGTGAGAAATGCCGTGCCCATGATTGCACCTGCAGTGTGCAACGCCTCATTGGTCTGTCCCTTGTTTATTTCATATGGACGAATCTTGCAGCCGATGCTCCTGAAAAGTCCGCCAAACATATATGCAAAATAGGTGTTGGTGGACGCCTTAA
>NZ_JBFXHE010000383.1:0-4344 GCF_050177295.1 Desulfobacter sp. | reverse complement strand
TTATCTTGAGAGCAAATATCATATGATCCGGATGAAGTCAACGTGAAAAAACGTTTTACATAATATCAAGGAATCCGTTGGTATACGGTCCTTTAACCCTTCCAATCACCCTTGCCTGAATGCCATTTTTTTCCATAATATCCACACATTGCGCCGCCTGATCCCGGGCCATAAAAAGCAAAAGCCCGCCAGAGGTCTGGGGATCGAACATTAAATCACTTCGCACCCGATCCGTCCCTTCAGCCACACGGATATGCGGGGCAAAAAAACGTTTATTTTTATGGGCGCCGCCCGGAAGCAGGCCCATGGCGGCAAATTCCATTACCCCGTCCAGCACCCCGACCTTTTCCGTATAAATTTCAATATGCATTCCCGCGCCTTTGGCCGCTTCGATCAAATGCCCCCCAAGCCCAAATCCTGTGACATCTGTACAGGCATGGACATGAAATTCCTTCGCGATCAGGGCAGCATTCTTGTTCAGGGTGGACATGATTTTGACAGCCTGCTTGACCTGGTCCCCGGATGCAAGTCCGCCTTTGATCGCCGTGGAGATGACGCCGGTGCCAATGGGTTTGGTCAGAATCACGGCATCCCCCTCCTGTGCCCGGCTGTTGGCCCAGACCCGGTCCGGGTGCACAATGCCGGTCACGGACAGCCCGTACTTGATTTCAGGATCATCCACGGAATGGCCGCCCACAAGGACTGCGCCCGACTCTTTGATTTTATCAAGTCCGCCTTCAAGGATACGGGGCAGGATACCTGCGTCAAGGTCACATGAAGGAAAACACACAATATTCATGACGGTAATGGGTGTGCCGCCCATGGCATAAACATCGGACAATGAGTTCGCCGCGGCGATCTGGCCGAACTCATAGGGGTCATCGGCCACAGGTGTGAGAAAATCAAGGGTCTGGACAATGGCAGTCTCTTCGGACAGGCGGAACACACCGGCATCATCCGGATGTTCAAGCCCGATGATCAGATCCGGATGGAACGGCACGTCAAGTTTTGACACGATTTTATCCAGGGACCCTGGATCCAGTTTAGCAGCTCAACCCGCTGCTTTTACCGTGCGGGTTAAAAAAAACTGTTCCGGTTTATCCATTATTTTTCATCCTTAGATTTAAGTGCAATCACTGCGGCAAAGCGTCCGGTGACCTTGTTTGCCCTGAAGGAGTAAAACAGATCCGTACGGCACCGGGTACAAAGCCCCATGGTTTCAATATGCTCATCCAACACACCGTGGGCCCCAAGCTGGTCCCGGGAGATCTGCCAGAAGTCAAAATAGGGGCGGTCCTTGTCTTTATATTTCCATAATGCGTTGGGAATTTCCTGCTTATAATTCATAAATTGTGCACAGCAGGGGCCAAGGGAGGGACCGATACCCGCCCGGATGCTTGCAGGGGTGCACCCGAACTGTGTGACCATGGCATTGATGCAGCGCCCTAAAATATCATCCACACTGCCCCGCCATCCGGAATGGACATTGGCAATCACCTCTTTTTCCGGGTCGAACAGGACCACGGCCTGGCAGTCTGCCACCTGGATCACAAGCCCCAGGTCTTTACGATTTGTAACAGCAGCATCAGCTTTAAATATTTTAGACGGTGCGGTCCCCTGCCCTTCCCAGACAGCGCCTGCCGCATCTTTTTCCGATTTGATCACAGCAATGTCAGTGCCGTGCACCTGATTTAAAAAAAGAACCCGGGTCAGATCCAGGGACGACAGCACCCGGACCCTGTTTTGGTTTACAATATCAGGATCATCTCCGGTGCTCAATCCGACATTCAGTCCTGAAAAGGCATCTTTACTGTATCCGCCGGCTCTGGAAAAAATACCATGAACCAGCCCGGGGAAGGCATTGAGATGATCAAATGTCAAAGGCTTAAGCGCCGCCATAAAATCTTTGCCCAATACGTTCAATGATTTTTGATGTGGAGATATCTTCTTCAAAAGCCACGCGCGCCACGCGCCCGCCGCAGCCTTTGACAAACTTGGCCCCAATGATTTTATCCTCGGGCCAGTCCGCCCCCTTGACCAGAACATGGGGAGCAATGATCCGGATTATATCCCCCGGATCAGGCGCATCGAACAGCACCACATGATCCACACAGCCCAAGGCCGCCACAACCCGGGCCCGCTGGTCCTGGCAGATCACCGGCCGAAGGTCGCCTTTGATCTGCCGGACGGACGCATCGGAGTTCAAACCCAGGACCAGCACATCCCCGAATGATTTTGCTTTTTCAAGGTAAGCCACATGGCCTGCATGGAGAATGTCAAAGCAGCCGTTGGTAAACACAACGGTCCGGCCAAGGGTTGCGTATTCCCGGGACAGACAGCACATCTCATCCAGGGTGACAATTTTATTCACCATAGATATCCCCCCTGCGGTCCTGTCCAACGGGAATGGCTTGCCGGACCCGGGCAACCAGGTCCATGTCAATGTCAGCCATGATGGTACCGGACTTATCATCTCCCAGGGCAAGAACAGAACCGTTGGGATCAACGATCATGGAACTGCCCGGAAAAACAAGCCCGTCAGGATCTATGCCCGCACGGTTGCTGCAGACAAACCAGGCCTGGTTTTCAATGGCCCTTGCCCGGATCAGGGCCTGCCAGTGTGCCACCCGGGCAAGGGGCCACTGGGCGCTGAGCACAAAAAGCTGGGCCCCGTCAAGGAAAAGGCAGCGGGCAAGCTCTGGGAATCGCAGATCATAGCAGATCATTATCCCCACGCGTCCCAGACTGGTGTCTGCCGTCACCATTTCATCTCCCCGGGTATAGTGCAGGTCCTCTCCGGTCAAAGGAAACAGATGCAGTTTGCGGTACCGGGCCCGGATCTCGCCGTCCCGGTCAATGAAATAAAGGGTATTAAATATCTGACCGTCCTTTTGCTCAGGCAGACTTCCGGCAACGGCCATGGAACGCTTCCGGGAAAATTCGGCCAGACGCTGGATACCCGCTTCCACAGCCGGCATAAGCCGGGCCATATTTTCATTGTCAAACCCGGTTAAAAAAAACTCAGGGCAGACCCCCAGGCACGCCCCCTGGTCAGCCAGGTGCCCCAGATGCCCAAGGGCAACAGAAAGATTGCCCCGGACATCCCCGGTTTTCACATCAAACTGCACGGCACCGGCTTTAAACTGTGTTTTCGTGATCATGTTACTTTTGTAGCGCGTCCCTTAATGTTTGATCATATCAGCAATCTGGAACGCCACCTCCAGGCTCTGTTCCGCATTGAGTCGCGGGTCACAGGTGGTATCATACCGATTGTGAAGTTCTTCACTGACAATATTTCTGGCTCCGCCTACACATTCGGTTACGTTTTTACCGGTCATTTCAAGATGAACACCACCAGGAATCGTTCCTTCTGCCCAGTGAATTTCAAAAAACCGGGTAATCTCCTTTAAAATATCATTAAAATCCCGGGTTTTGTGTCCGGATTCCGATGTATACGTATTGGCATGCATGGGGTCGCAATTCCAGACAATATGATACCCCTCTTTTTTGATTTCCCGAAGCAGGGAGGGCAGCTTTTTCTCAATATTGTCACACCCCATTCGGGTAATCAGGGTCAATCTTCCGGGTTCGTTCCCAGGGCTGAGGATTTTAATAAGCTGCTTGATATTATCAATATCATGGTCCGGACCGATTTTAACCCCAATGGGATTGAGCACCCCTTTTAAAAATTCGACATGGGCACCGTCCACCTGCCGGGTCCGCTCACCAATCCAAAGCATGTGTGCTGAACAGTCATACCAGTCACCGGTGGTGGAATCAATCCGGGTCAACGCCTCTTCGTAAGGCAGTAAAAGAGCTTCGTGGGAGGTGAAAATCTGGGTTTGATTGATCTGGGGAATATCCGTGGGAATCCCGATGGTATTCATAAACTTGATGGCCTGGTCAATCTGTCTGGCCAGACGGTCATAAGACCGCCCCATGGGGGATTGCGCCACAAACTCCTGGTTCCAGGCCTGGACCCTGTGCAGGGCAGCGAACCCGCCCCGGGTAAATGCCCGCAACAGGTTCAGGGTGGAGGCGGCCAGATAATACCCTTTAAGCATGTATTTAGGATTCGGGGTTCGCGCGTTGATGGAGGGTTCGCTTTTGTTGACCATGTCTCCACGATATGAGGGCAGTTCAACGCCATCTACAGTTTCTGTATCTGACGAACGGGGCTTAGCAAACTGACCGGCAATCCGGCCCACTTTTATGGCTGGCTTCCCACCGGCATAGGCCATAACAACGGCCATCTGCAGCAAATCTTTCATGGTTTCCCTGATGGTAGGCGCCGTGACCTGGGAAATATCTTCTGAACAGTCCCCGCCCTGGAGCAGAAACGCC
>NZ_JBFXHE010000382.1:0-4349 GCF_050177295.1 Desulfobacter sp. | reverse complement strand
AACAATTATGTAAGCCCATTCGCTACAATGAAAGTCTGGCTGAGGCACCTTCATTTGGGAAAACCATCTTTGAATTTGCACCAGGCTCAACGGCCTCCGAAGACTATCGAAGTCTGGTTCGTAGAGTCTCCGGAAACGAATCCGCTCTTCTTAAATAACAGCCATGGGCGAATCCGGTCTATTAATACCCAGGCTCAACCCAAAACAAAACATAAAATTAATTCAATAAGTTATTTAGACTTTCATATAAAATATCCGTCCAGAAATATGATTCGACCGCATCCGGTCTGACCGAACCGCTTGTCGTTGCAATCATTTAGTGGTAACCAGAGAAATCATATGGGATTAAAGACCCGCATCATTGCAGTCGTCATTGTGGCTTTCAGTGTCATGAATCTGTTTTTGTGTTCCTACATCACCCACCAGGTAAAGGCCCTTGAGTTAGAAAGCCTCCGGGCTCAAATTGACAAATCCACCTATCTCATGAAAAAGATCAATACCCTTCCCCTTTATAATGTGGATATGGACGCCTTAAAAATGAACATGGAGACTTTTTTTGATGACAAAAACATGAAACGTTTTGCCATCCATGATTCGGAACTTAATATTAATATCAATCTTATAAGAGAGTTCCCTTTGGGCGGAACGGATATAAAGAAAAGTTTTGTTATTGACTATAATGGATTGACGCTCGGAAGCTTGACGGTTGTTTATTCAACCAGCCTGATTGAAAAAAATTTGGCTAAATTTCGGACAAAAATGCTTGGGGTTGCTTTCTTCGTGACCCTGGTCATGGCTGTGGTGCTTATTTTTTTGATTAACATCATTACCAAGCCGGTTGCAAGGCTTGCCCGCATCACCTCTGAGATAACTTCAGGAAATATCGATAAGGAAATTGACCAAACAAGTGTGGGGGAAGTGGGGATACTTTCACGTAATTTTGTGCGGATGCGTGATGCCATTAAAGAAAAAACAGAAGATCTGGCGCGTACCAATACAATATTAGAAGGTGAGGTACAGCAGAAAAATTTGCAGGAGAAAAAAAATTTGCACCAGCGCATGGTTATCTCCTCTGTGAATACATTTTTTCAACGATCCATGACCGCACAGTCCGTTAAAGAAATCGCAGAAATTTTTATTTCCATTGCTCAAGCCGTGATTCCAGCTCCCTATTGTTTTGTAGGGCTGGTCTGTGACAGGGAGGAGTATTTGAATATCCTGGCGTTTTCCGATCTGGCTGGCAAACAGTATCAAAAGGTTAATGACGCCGCTATAAATCAGGGATTTAGACAACAGATATCCGGCAAACTGCTCAAAACAATTACTGATAAAACCCCTTTAGTATTGAACAACGTAAGTTTGAATCCGGAATTTGCTTTTTTGCCCAGGGAACATCTGCCCATCGACACCATTATGGCGCTCCCCATGCTGCACGGTGAGGATGTGCTTGGCCTTGTCGTTTTTGCAGGTATGGAAGGCGAATATACGTTTGAGGACCAGGAAGTTGCCATGATGATGGTTATGGCTCTGGTTGAGGCATTAAGCCTTCGAACCCTGCAGGATGAAAAACAACGATTTGAAGAAATCGTGATTCGCTCTCAAATTGCTTCAAACATGCTCTCTTTTTCCGGAAGAAGAAACAAAATGGATTTTGCTGTTGAAGATATAGCCCTTCTCCTGGATCAATCACTTGAACTGGCATCCAATGAATATACTCTGGAGCATGATTTCCATTTCGGTGCCATCCAAATTATGAAGGATTATGACCCTGATTTACCAAAAGTTAAATGCCGGGGCGGCGAATTAAAACAAGTGTTTTTCAATATTCTGTCAAACGGGGCATATGCAATGGCCGGCAACACAGATAATCCGTGTCCGACTTTTTTTATGAGAATTTATTGTAAAGAAGATCAGGTATGCGTTGAGATAAGAGATAATGGCCCAGGCATGTCCGAAAATATCCGCAGGCACATCTTTGAACCGTTTTTTTCCACCAAGCCTGATAAAGAGGGTGCCGGGCTTGGACTGTTGATCGCCAATTTTATCATAACGGAAAACCATAAGGGCACAATTGACGTGGAATCGACCCTTGGGGAAGGAACATGTTTCAGAATTTTTTTACCCACCAATCTTGTTTGACAATATTGGTTTTGGGTAAATAGAAGCGCCATGATTATACAGACTAAAATTGAGTATTGCTGTCTAAAATCTGATGATCAATCAATTAGAGACGGAGAGCTTTTATGCCAATGATAAATATACCCGTTGTTTTGGTCTCACTGATTCTGATTGTGACATTAGTCCTTCTGATTTCAGAGAAAATTTCGGTTGATAAGACAGCCATAGGAATTATGGTGCTGCTTGCTCTGACCGGAATACTTTCCCCTTCAGAGACCGTGGCAGGGTTTGCCAATCCCGCTGTGATAACCGTAGGATCCATGTTTCTATTAAGTCATGGACTGATACGGACCGGCGCTGTCGGCTTTTTGACCGAATTGGTATTGAAATTTTCAAAAGGGAGCCGGAAATCTGCTTTTCTCATTATCCTTGTTGGGGGAGCTGTGTTGTCGGCATTCATTAATAACACACCTGTTGTGGCTCTTTTTATCCCTATTGTCATGGGGTTGAGTTGTGAATGTGATTTTTCCCCGTCAAAATTGCTCATCCCGTTATCTTATGTATCAATTCTGGCCGGCACGTCTACACTGATCGGCACGTCGACCAATATCATTGTCAGCGATCTTGCAAACCTCAACGGGTTTGATCAATTATCTATGTTTGAACTCGGCCGCCTTGGTGTTCCCATAGCTGCAATCGGAATCTTTTTTTTATTTCTGGCTTCGCCAAAACTCATGCCCGGCCGCACTGCACCTGTATGTGAACTGGATGAAGGAAAAGAAAAAAAATACATTGCAGAACTGATAGTCACTGAAAAAAGTCCCTTGATCGGGAAAAGAGATATCACTGTATATGCCAAAGAAAATTTAGGGCTGAGCGTGATTGAAATTTTCAGAAACGGAGGTGTTTTTGATCCGTCCAGAACCAGACTGAGCATAAAGCAGAATGATATTTTCCTGGTCAAGGCGGCGGCACAGGACATCATCTCCTGTCTGAAAAGCAAAGAATTATCTTTGATTCATGGGAAAAAAAATCTCACATTTGGCGGGAGCCCTGAAGATGATCTCATTGTTGAACTCGTTATCCCTCCACTTTCATCCCTTCTGAGGGAACCCTTGATGTCAGATGAACTGCAAAACGACGCCGATATATGTATTATTGCGATACGAAGCCGAACAAGTTATTTTTCATATAGAGAATTACAAAACGGGAGGTTGAAAATCGGGGATATTCTCCTTGTACAATGCCCGAGAAACAAATTGGATAAAATAAGAAAGAGTCAAGACTTTGTGATCATTGAGGATATTCACCACGCTATTGTTGACAGGGAAAAAGCCGGCATTGCCACCGGAATTTTTGTCGCTGTCGTGCTTGCTGCAACACTGGGGCTTGTCGACATAATGATATGCGCTCTTACCGGCGTTTTTTTAATGACGTTGACCCACTGCCTGAGTTTAAAAGATGCCTACCGTTCACTTCAGTCTGAAGTTCTCCTTTTGATTGTCGGAACACTGGCTTTGGGGCTGGCCATGCAGAAAACAGGCGCAACGGAGCTCTATTCAACCGCTTTTTTAAGTCTATTCGAAGGCAAAAGTCCACATATGATCCTTTTTGCCATCATAGTATTAACCAGTATATTCACCCATATTTTAAGCAACAATGCAACTGCAGTACTCCTGCTTCCCATCGCGATCTCTACCGCAGTCTCACTTGGCGTGGATCCCCGGCCATTTATTATCGGCATCTGTTTTGGCGCCAGCGCCTGTTATGCCAGCCCCATTGGTTACCAGACGAATCTGCTGGTCTATGGTCCTGGCGGATATAGATTTTCAGATTTTCTCAAGCTGGGTCTGCCATTGAATGTAATTGTAGTCGTTATCGCAAGTCTTTTCATTCCTGTTTTCTGGCCTTTTTAAAGGGCCGGGGAAAAATAAATGCTACAGCGTCGATCAATTTTTATATATGAAAGTTTTGAGTATTGAGATTTAAAACAAGCTGTTTTCTCACTACTCACTACTCAATGTCATAAAGTTAAGATGCTTTCAAATTAAAACCACGAAGAACACGAAGAATACGAAGTATAGTGCGCTAATATCTTCGTGAACTTCGGTGCGCCAGGATAAGCCTGGTCATTCTTGTAACCTGAAAGGAGGTTACCATGTAAATTGCTGATTAGACATGTAGCTGCGGTCTGTCGTGTGGAGGTAACAAAACACGGGGAGCAAGATCGG
>NZ_JBFXHE010000381.1:0-4351 GCF_050177295.1 Desulfobacter sp. | reverse complement strand
CTATCCGTAACAATATCAAGATTCAGGAAGCGGTCCAGGAACAGTACCTGTATGCCTATGAATCCGCGGTTCTGAATGCTGTGCAGGAAGTGCGTGATGCGTTGATGGATTACCGCAAGGAAAAAGAGCGTCGCGTTTCGCTCAGGGTCGCTGTCGAAGCTGCCCGGGCCGCGGAGGAACTGGCCCAGGATCAGTACCGCAATGGTCTTTCCGACTTCAACAATGTGCTTGATGCACAGCGTTCGCTGCTCAGCTTCCAGGAAAAGCTCGTCGTAAGCGAAGGTACGGTAAGCCGGAACGCGGTCCGACTCTACAAGGCGCTGGGCGGCGGTTGGCGTTCTTTTGAGGAGTAGTCTATGGCATTTTGACCGGTATGTTACCAAAAAGAAATAGCAAAGAAACAGACCTGCGTGTTATTCCTTCAGCCCAAGGGCATATTTCAGATCAGCTTAAGGCTTTTGTGCCAGACAGTTCATCCAGGCAACCCCGTCTCTTCCCAGGCCATCCTCGGAGATCATGGTCCGGACAAGCTGCAGGTTGTATTTCAGGCATAAATCTGTCCACCCATCCGGTGAGAGTGCCGTGAATCGCCGACCTTTAGAGTCAAAGGTGTTTGTCATGACTTCATCCCGCCGGGCCGGGACTGAAAATATAAACCGGCCCTTTGCTGCCAGAAGAGAATTAACTCCCAAAATTGTTTTTTCAATTTCCTGTACGGAAAGATGCATCAGAACGGCAATGGCGTATATTCCGTCAAATACCCCTAACCCATTTGACAGCCCGTCCGGCAGTTCCAAGTGAAGCAGGTGCGCGGCAAGTTCGGGGTGGTGCAGATTTGCCTGTTGCACCATTGATGCGCAGCCATCGGTCGCCAGCACCTTGAATCCCTGGCTGACCATAAAGGCGGCATCCCTGCCGGAGCCGCACCCAAGCTCCAGAAGTTTGCCGCCTGGTTTCAGGTTGGATGAAAGAAAGTCATGCAGTTGTCTGACATCAGCAGATTCATATCTTTCAGCCACTTTTAAGGCATTTTGACTGTAATAATTTAACGTTGAACGATCCATGAAAGATTATTTTTCGACGGTCATCCCCTGGAGAACGGCCTTGACCTGGTTCCCGTCAGCCAGTTTCCCAAAATGTTTCATAACAGCGCCCATGGCCTGCATGGGGCTTTTAATGGCGGAAAAGTCCACATTGCTTTTGATCCAGGCTTCAATCTGTTCTGTGGTGGCCATTTTGGGCAGATAAGATTCTAAAAGTTCGAGATAATCAGAAGATGGTTCTTTTTTAATCTCCAGAACGGTTTTTTCAGATTTGACGAATTTTCGGATGATGTTATGGATATCCTCATCCGTGATCTCTTCCGGCGTTTTTGCCCGGGTGGATTTTTTGCCGCTCTCAAGGGTTATGGGAACAGTGATTTCGGGGAACGCCCCCATGATCAGGCGCATGGTATCTCTTACGGCTGTATCTTTTTTACGCATGGCGGCTTTCATATCCTGCCGGATCTTATCATAAAGAGAAATCCCCATTGATCCATCCCATCCATATTGGGCTGTGTTCTCTGCCATTGCCTGCACTCTCCTCGTATAAAAGGGTTTGATGTTATTGTTGTCTCCGATATTTAACACTATCCTGGAGAAATAAACAGAGCGCAGATTCAATTCAAAAGGGAATCGTATGGCGTTGCCCAGGTTGATGTGATAGTGTTTCAGATAAACGATTTCCAGGATAGTTGATTTTTAGGAAGCAAGGCTGGATTAACCGTGATCGGTGAAAGGGGCTTAAATCATGGAATCCTTTGATCAGATTATTAAAACCATATCATTGAGCATGGGCGCTGCATGGGCCAGCGGAATCAACCTGTATGCCACGGTATTTGTTTTGGGTATTCTGGATGCCACCGGAAACCTGGTGCTGCCTCAGGGGCTTGAAATTTTATCCGACCCTGTGGTGCTGTGGGCGTCCGGATTCATGTATTGTGTCGAGTTTTTTGCAGATAAAACCCCCGGGGTGGATTCGGGGTGGGATGCCATTCACACCTTTATCCGGATTCCTGCCGGCGTGATGATTGCCGCAGGTGCTGTGGGCGATGTCAACCCTTCTTTGGCCCTTGCCGCCGGAATCCTGGGCGGCGGTCTGGCCACGGGCAGCCATTTGACAAAATCGGGTTCCAGGCTTCTGATCAACACCTCCCCGGAACCCTTCTCCAACTGGACTGCTTCGATACTCGAAGATGTACTCGTCATCGGCGGCATCCTGGCTGCGCTTCACTATCCCTTTTTATTTTTGATGCTCCTGATTGGATTTATTTGCCTGATTGTGTGGCTGCTGCCTAAAATATGGCGGGGTGTTAAAATGCTTTTTGCAAAAATTAAAAGCGTTTTCAACAAGGACGCGCCCCGGCAGATTCCGTGATTGCTGACACCTCATAACGTATATCCATCCAAAAAAAATTAGAAATTAAGGTTTTCCCTGATAGATTTTTATTTAAATCGGTGATAAGAATTTGGAATCAACTTTAACATTAGAAGGAGGGAACTTACGTGAAGAAAAAGATATTGGTTTTTTCATTTTTGCTGTTTATTGCTTGGTGGGGAATTGCTTTTTCCGATACTTGTTACAAGGTAAAAGGAACAGTAAAGACGATAAACGCCTTAGATGAAATAACGCAGCAGGGATGCATCACCCTTCAGTTGTTTGACCAAAATGGTAATAAGGCATTCAAAGAAAGCGGGTATCTTTTCGGAAGAGTTATCGATAGCTCTACTCCGGGTGTCACTTACCTGACACATACAGCCACCTTTAAAGATGGGAGTATGTTTGAATCCTTTGAGGATGTAGCAGTCATCGTCAATCCAGAGAATATTGAATGCGGGGAAGACGGTTTACCATGTTACTGCGAAGTTCATGAATTAATCACTAACATTTTGAAAGGCAAAGGATTTTTTACGAACGTCAGTAGCGCTGCAGTGGAGGCGAATGGTCACATAAATACTTGCGAAGGCGATAACGAAAATAAATTTGAACTAACAGGCGAAATATGTTTTGAGTGATTTTATTTTTTAGAATATTTTACGCATCATCTAAATTTAATAAGGAGTTGAATTTCGTTCCGTTCCTAATTTTTAACTTTATATTGTTCGTGAACAGAAAAAAAAAGGGGGGGGGTGTTATGTTATCAAAAAAAATGGTTATTTTGTTAGCTTACGGATTTGTTTTCAGTTTCTTGCAAGTATCCCATGCTTTTGAGGAAAAGGGGTGTCCGGTAAATTGGCAACCGGTGATATCTTTTGAAGAGTTTCAGATATCAGATATAGAGCAGGACCCTCCGGAAGAGATCACTGTAAAAGGCAAATTAAAATTACCAGTCGCTTGTCAATCGAGAAAAAAGCGCTTCATACCCAAAAAAAATCTTCCTGCTGTGGTAATTCTGCATGGGTCGGGGGCGGGGTTGATTCTCGGGGCGATTTCTATGCCAGAGCACTTAACGCTGCTGGTATCGCCACCTTTGAGATCGATATGTGGGAAGCGCGAGAGATAAACAGTGCCGCAGATCGTCCCTCGCTCCCTTTTTTTAATTGTCCTGATGCATTTGGTGCTCTTAAATTTTTGTCGGAACATTCAAATATAGACCCGGACCGCATTGGTGTTCTGGGATTTTCCTGGGGTGGTGTAGTGACAATGGCTTCTGCTACGAAACATTATGCCGCACAGTTTGGAGGGGATCTGCGTTTTGCAGCACATGTTGCTCATTATCCTGTATGTTACGCATACAGCCCTGATTCTTCGATTCCAGGATTAAAGTTCAGTGACTTAACAGGCGCTCCAATTTTAATTCAAATTGGAGAAGAAGATGATTATGATAATGGCTCCGGACCTTGCTTTGCCTTGAAGGACAGTTTGGACTCAGAAGAACAACCTCTCCTTGAGGTGATTGCATATGAAGGGGCGTTTCATGGTTGGGACAGGTTAGAAGTTCCAATTAAGATCACGGACTCATTTTCTAATCTAGGTAGGGACGGCGAGGTGGAAATAATTCCTGATGTAGATCAGGCGTATAAATCACGCAGAAATGTTGTTCGATTTTTCCTACAGAATCTCTAAGCAATAAGCCAGGTCGTATGTATAACCTCTTGTGCCTGAACTATAAATCAGATGGGTTCAAGTTTATGGACAACCGGTGGGCACAAAAAGCGTGCCCACCCTACCGCGCTGTTTCCTTCCCCAGATCCCGCTTGACAGGAGCATTTTATTGCGCAATCATGCCTCTTGTGTTGAGGTGCCCGTTTGGGCCTAACAGGGAATCCCGTGAGAATCGGGAGCGGTCCCGCCGCTGTAACCGGGGACA
>NZ_JBFXHE010000380.1:0-4373 GCF_050177295.1 Desulfobacter sp. | reverse complement strand
TATGAAGGCTGGCTTGCAGACACACGGTATTTTCACCCGTAACTCCTTATTTATAATGTATAATAATAGTCTTCATATTATTTCATTCTTCGATCCTTTTGTCTTTAACTATTTTCCGAAAACTCAAGAATATGAATTATCCTGCAGGAAAGCTTAACGTTACCCAAAACGTCGTTTTTCAGGCATAAATAGCCGCACTCCGAGAAAAAATTTCCCGAAATTGTCCTTGGACAGGTGTTCAAAAATTTAGGTGGTGGATTTGGGAAAAATCAAAGCGGTTGACCCATTTCAACTCAGTTTGGTATATTTCATTTTTGACGAATAATTAAATTAGTGTTAACGGTGAGACTACCTGCAAATAAATTAAGGATTAAATATGGAACGTACTAAATCAGCCGCTTTATTTTCATCGGCCAGAAATTTGATACCGGGCGGGGTTAATTCTCCGGTAAGGGCCTGCGGTTCAGTGGGCGGAGAACCGGTTTTCATTGAAAAAGGTAAAGGTGCCAGGCTTTTCGATGCCGACGGGAACGCCTATATTGATTATGTCCTGTCCTGGGGACCGCTTATTCTTGGCCACTGCCCGGGGCCTGTGGTTGATGCGTTGAAAAAGGTGCTGGATTCAGGCACAAGTTTTGGTGCGCCCACGGCGCTTGAAAACGAACTGGCCCGGCTTGTTGTGGATTCTGTGGCTTCCGTGGATATGGTCAGAATGGTTAATTCCGGCACCGAGGCGACCATGAGTGCCATCCGTCTGGCAAGGGGTGCTACTGGTCGGGACCTTATTGTCAAATTTGACGGATGTTACCATGGCCATGCAGACACCCTTCTTGTGGCCGCCGGATCCGGTATCGCCACCTTAGGTATTCCCGGAAGCCCGGGGGTCCCTGCTGATGTGATCCGAAACACCCTGTCCCTGCCATACAATGACATTGAAAGTTTTGAACGCCTCATGGCTGAAAAAGGCAAGGAAATTGCCTGTGTGATTCTTGAACCGGTGGCAGGGAATATGGGTATGGTCGCTTCTGATCCGCTGTTTTTAAAAACATTGCGCCGACAGACTGCCGCCTATGGTGTCCTGCTGATTTTTGATGAAGTCATGACCGGATTCCGGGTCGGGGGCAGGGCGTGCGCCCAGGGCTATTTTGATATTGATCCGGATTTGACCTGTTTTGGTAAAGTGATTGGTGGCGGACTGCCCGTAGGTGCATATGGCGGGAGACGGGAAATAATGGCGCAGATTGCACCTGTGGGGTCTGTTTACCAGGCTGGGACCCTGTCCGGAAATCCCCTGGCCATGGCCGCAGGGACCGCCACGTTAAAAATTCTTGAAGATGATCAGATTTACGCTGACATGGACCGGCGGGCAGATATGCTGGTCAAAGGCCTTCAGGCCGCAGCCGATGATGCAGGTATTCCTTTCAATGCCGGGCATTTCGGTTCCATGGCAGGGTTCTTTTTTACTGGACAGAAGGTGTGTAATTTCAATGATGCCAAAACCTGTGATCTGGACCGGTTTGCAAAATTCTACCGGGGCATGCTGGCCAAAGGCATTTATCTTGCGCCATCGCAGTTTGAGGCCTGTTTTATTTCAGCGGCCCACACGGATGACGATATTGAAATCACCCTGGACGCCGCACGGCAGGTCATGGCAGAAATTTAATGGCTGATTCAATTAAGCGGATTCATCTGGTCGCAGCCTGTGGTACCGGCATGGGCACTTTGGCCTGTATCCTTAAAAAAATGGGTTATATTGTCACAGGATCAGACCAGAATATTTATCCGCCCATGAGCGATCTTCTTGAAGATAACGGGATTACTTTGTTTAGTGGTTTTCACCCGGCCAATATCAGTGACGATCCCAACCGGGTTCCGGACCTTGTTATCATCGGCAATGCCGTAACACGTGAAAACCCGGAAGCGGTTGCCGTAATGGAAAGGGGGGTTGCCTATATGTCCATGCCCCAGGCTGTGAACCGTTTTGTTGCCAATGGCAAGAAGATCATTCTTGTCACCGGTACCCACGGCAAAACAACCACCTCTTCCATCATGGCCCATTTGCTTGAAACGGCCGGTCTTGCCCCCTCATTTATGATCGGGGGAATTTTAAAGGATTATAACGCCTCATTTAAAATCGGTGACGGGGAATACATGGTGATAGAAGGGGATGAATATGACACGGCCTTTTTTGATAAAGGGCCCAAGTTCATGCATTATGATCCCGTTATAACCATTATGACCGGTATTGAATTTGATCATGCCGATATTTTTACGGACCTGGATCATATTTGCCGGGCCTTTAACGCCCTGATCTCAAAGATCAAAGATAAAAGCCGTATTATTGCCTGCAAGGAAAACGTCAATCTGATGCAGGTACTGGCGCAGGCTGGTGTTGTTGACCTTCAGACTTACGGCCCCGACGCCATGTGGCAGGTGCATGACCATCACCTGAGCAGTGAGCCGGATCCGGGTACGGGCCGCTTGCACACCCTTGCCCGCATCACAGGCCCTGGTACGGACATCAATATACAAACGGATCTTCCCGGACAGCACAACCTTCTCAATGCAACAGCCTGTATTGCCGCAGCCCTCAGCTTAGGGATAAAGGAGGCGGACATTGCCCGCGGGCTTTCAACCTTTAGCGGTGTTAAAAGACGCCAGGAAATAAGGGGGCAGGTTGGCGGGATTACGGTGATGGATGATTTTGCCCATCATCCGACAGCTGTCGGGGAAACCATTGCCGCAGTTAAACCATTTTATCCCCAGGGCCGTATAGTTGCTGTGTTTGAGCCAAGAACCAATACCAGCATGAGAAATATTTTCCAAACGATCTATCCGGCATGCTTTGACCTGGCAGACCTGGTGTGCATCTGTTCACCCGGGGTTAAAAAAAATATTCCTGAAGACCAGCGGTTTTCACCCGAACGTCTCACCGAAGATATTTGCAAAAGAGGCAAGGCTGCCTACCATTTCCATGACCCTGGCCAGGTGATCGATTTTCTTGTCTTGGAACTTAGACCAAAAGATCTTGTCTTGATCATGTCCAATGGCGGGTTCGGAAATATACACCAGCGGCTTTTGGAGCGGCTGGGGTGACAAAAATCGCAATCAGAATTGTTGGCATCGGATTGCTGCATTCATTTTTGTACGGTTATCTGGTTCCTTTTGTCATTTACCCGCGGTTTGGGCAGCATGGAATTACCTTTGCCGTAATTCTTGCCATACTGATATCCATCGGTATAATGGCCACCTTGTGGGTGGGGAAAAACAAAAAAAAGAAGAAAGGAGATTAACCCATGACCAATATTATTGAGTGGGATAAAAAATACAGCGTGGATGTGCCTGAACTTGATAAATGCCAGAAACAGCTTATGGATATGTTTAATACCCTCATTGAAATGAAGACGAATAAGGGCGAAGCTAAGGACGTGGCCAATTTAGTCACAGAGATCAATGATTTCAGCAAAATTTTCTTTTGCAAGGAAGAAAAAATTCTGGGCCGGAAAGGATATCCGGATCTTGAAATCCACTCAAAGGCCCATCGCCGGTTTATAAAAAAGGCCATTGGTCTGCGCCGTGAAATTGCTGAGGATGTTGATAATCTGTCTATTGAGGATGTTGTGGAATTGCGGAACTGTTTAATTGCACATTTTGAATCCGCGGACACTTTGTTTATTCCATTTTTAAGAATTCACAGATATGTGAAGGAATGTGAAAATAAGAAATAAGTACACTGATGACAGCCCGTTGCAGTTGATCCCATGCCTTTTAGTATCAATGCAAGACAGAATTGTGCTGTAAATATTAAAGCATCCTGTAATCATTGACGATATCTTTATTACCGAGTTGTAAATATTAAAGATAGGTGATTATTATGGTTGCAGAAAATAAAATAATACCAGTGGCCAAGAAAATTATGGGGATTACAGACAGGAGATCCTCATTTGACGGAGGATACCGATCTAATGTTCCGGGCCGTAAAAAAGACAGGCGCAAGGCATCGTATGACCGAAGGAAAAGCGTTAGAGACGGTGTGATTGTCACGTTGTCCTTTAAGAAAGATCGCAGGAAAAGTCCTGACCGTCGTTTTCAGGCATCAGGCAGACCCGTACCCACAAATGATTCCAGAGGCTCTATTTATGATATCATTGCATAATGGCGTCCGAAGTTTGATAAATCTTTCTCAATGTTCGAGTTTTTTGAATTTGACTGCCAAACAATCCTTGGTTAGAATCAGGCCACTTTTAAATCATACGGCCATTTTTAACAAATTCTCAATGGATGAGGCTAATATTACGTTCAAAACTTTGATTAGCCGTGTGCCTTTTAGCGTTACTTGATACCTATTCTGATTCGGTAACTTCCGGATAATT
>NZ_JBFXHE010000379.1:0-4379 GCF_050177295.1 Desulfobacter sp. | reverse complement strand
GCACCAGGAATATAGGGTTCCAGTATCCGTAAAAAACAAGTGAACCTGAAACAATGCAGGCTAACCCGCCCCGGGCGCCATACAAATACCGGCCCGCAACAATCAGGGCAAGGGTAACCGGTAAAAAAATAAAAATAAACACATATGAATTAAACAGCATTTGTGAATGACACCCAAATTAATAACTAATAGTTACAAGCATCCTATGGCCGGATATGCAAGGTATCGGACATGCAACTGTTTTGTAATGAATGAATATCTCATTGTATACCCAATGAAAAGCCATAGGTGCCGATTCGGGTTTCAAATGCGCCCTTATCAGAACAGTTGAGCTGGGCATCAGGTATAAAAATCAGGGAATGGCCTTGAACCGGCCTGATAAAGAGGACGCGTATCCCCGAAGCCATGGGAAGAACGCGAAAATCCCTGACATGTCGAAGGGGGGCGCCGTCGATCATTAATTTATGACCTCCAAAATAGATATTATGAAATGGGCCGGTCATCCCTTTTATGTCTATGAAATCAATGGGTGCATTCTTTAGGTCAAGCTTCAACTGTTTAAAGGTTTCAGATGGACCGGCGTCTATGGGCGAAATATCCAATGTCAGGTGCAACGACAAGAGCAGCAAAGGTATTCCAATAAGTGTGGCCGTGGGCAAGATCCGGCTTTGTTTCATGCGCCATGCCTGCCATGTGTGGGCGACCAGCAATGCGCCCATTAGCGCTAAAAAGGGGAGGGTCCATTTGAAATAGTGGATATTCAGAAAGTGCCACAGGCCGTTGGGCAATAGGTCTCCATATGGTAGGTAAAGGATGAAAAGCATGCTGATGGATAAGCCCAGGATCCGCAGCAGGGAACTGCCTTGAATGAATGCCCACACAAGGCCGGCAAGGGATACCAGAAGCCATGGTAGTTTGTGAGTCAGGCCCGTACCCGATACCCCGTAAAGGAGGAATCCGTCCAGCCAAATCGAGACAAATTTTTCAGCCAAATCAGCCGGGAAAAAGCCGTTATTCTCGTTATGATGAAGGTATCCGCCCATGAATGAGCCAAATACAAGGGTATTGAATCCAAAGAAAATCACCGGCCCCAGGGATATGCCAGCGATAATTAATGATGAGAATTTTATCGGGCCAGGCACCTTGTTCGGGGTCTCCCTTAGAATCACCCAATAATAATATAGGAAGCCCAATCCCAGAATAAAGCCGACAGCCGCATCTACAGGACGGGTGGGGAGAAGAAGACTGAGGCCTGCTGCGACAATAAATGTCTGCAAACTGGTTATGCCCGAACGCCTGCCCTCGCGTACCTCTTTCATCCAGATCAGGCCGAGAATGCCGGTGGCTATAAAAAACGTTCCCAATGTAGTTGTCCAGGGAATGATATAGTTCTGAAATATCCTTATATCTATGATTGAGGTCCCTAAAAAAAGAAAAAGGCTGAACCACCTGGGAAAATACCGGTCCGAAAATCGGATAAAAACAAAAACAAACCAAAGAAGGGCGCCCAAATTAAGAAGAAAATACATATGCCCAGAAGACCATTTGGAAAACAATGCGCCAATGGCAGGATAAAGCGGGGGGTAATAATGCTTTTCCGGTGTGAAATTTTTTTCAGCTATGGAATTAGCGGCCAATAAATATTGGCCCTGATCAAACCATCCCCACCAGCCCAAAGGGTGTTGGCCGGGATTGTTTCCCGGGGTGGCGGGGTGTGCCAGGTATGCCAGTGTATAGGCCACTGTGATCATCAAAAGTACAAAGCGGATGCTTAATACTATACGGCCTGCAGAACGGGCCTTTTCCATCAGTCTGTTCATTAGTGATACCTCCCCTGGTCTGAACCCGAACGCCCTGACTACCTTCACTATCTATTAATAATTGAGAGGCGGAGCATACCACTCTTTGGGCATCAAAAGATAGGTTTTTCTTAAACCGGGAAAATGGGAATTCACCCTATGAATTACAGTCCTTTGTGAAATACAGAGAAATCCGTCTTCCGTTTTAAACTGTATTTTTTTAAGGATCATGGATAAAAATAAATTTTTTGGAAATAAGGTAATTAAATATCATAGCGATCCCAGCTCCAAACGCAAAAGGGATCAGAGGAAAATCTTGGAATTTGGGATAAAAATATAAAAATAAGAAAAAGACTGAAAGATTGATCCCGGCGCCGGCAAGCTGAGTACTGAAATAATAGGCATATTCCAGGCGAAGTGTCCGACGGCCCTTTGTTTCAAAGGTCCAGGTGCGGTTAATGATAAAAGTGGCGCTTACAGCTAATAAAAAAGAGCAGGCCCGGGAAATGGAGATATCCCAATCAAGGTCCATTAGAATGATCAATAATCCCCCGTCGATCAAAAAACCCAGTGTTCCTGCAATGACAAATTTTGAAAATGACGGGTCAAGCAATTTTCTTAGATAAGGGATTTCTTTAACAAATGTATTCCGCCCAATCACAACCATTTATTTTTTCCATGTGTAAGAGCTGCTGTTTTTGAGCAGTTCCCGTTCAAAATTGCATTTATCCTGATGGGTCGTCGAGTCGAGAATCAAACCAACCGCAGCCAGAAGAATCGCCGAGATTTCAAGACCGGTTGCCAGTATAGCAAGGGGAACATGATGGATATACCCTTCACGAAGCCAGTCTTCAAATACCGGTATGGCCACCGTGAAACCGGTAGCCATGAATATGATTGCTGCGATTAGAAAAAAGGCAAGCGGCCTGTAATAGCGCAGAATTTTTGTGATCGTATTGATGACCCTGGCACCGTCACGAAAAGTGTTCAGTTTTGAAAAACTGCCAGCCGGCCTGTCCTTGTATGGAATAGGGATTTCAATGATTCGGAAACGCCGGTCAAGGGCATGAAGGGTCATATCCGTTTCGATTTCAAAGCCTTCAACAAGAATCGGGTAGCTTTTTACAAAATCTCGATTGAGCGCCCGGTATCCGCTCATGATATCATACAGTTTGGCATTGAACAGCCCGTTTACAAGGCTGCGTACAAGCCGGTTGCCAAAGTTGTGAAACGCCCGTTTATTCTCCATGGCATAGTGCCCGTTGGCGTGACGGTCTCCGACAGCCATGTCCGCATCGCCATTGAGGATCGGTGAAATAAGTTTATGGGCATGATCTGCAGGGTAGGTCAGGTCCGCATCGGCCAGAATGTAAACATCGGCTTCAATATTCAGAAAAGCACGCCTGACGGCGTTTCCCTTTCCAGGGCGGTGTTCATTGATGATCCCGCCTTTACAGCCGATACTTGAAATCGTTTCACGGGCAATGGATTCTGTTTCATCAACAGAGTGATTATTGATCACCCAGATTTCAGCATCTGGAAGGGCCAGGTGGAAATCTTTGATGGTATCTGCAATGGTCTGCTCTTCGTTAAAGGCTGGCAGGATAACCGAAATTAGAGGCACATTACAACTCCAAAAAATGTTGACACGTTTCTTACCTCATACCGATTTGTTTGTACAATTCGTCTATCAATTTTTGATGATCATTTTCGTCTTTCTTTTTTGCTGTCGAAAAACACACTTGGCAATCCATCCAAGGCTTCATTTTTTCACCTGATCAATAAGGATCTGTAAATTTCATATTTAGGGGATAATAACTAATAGCTACGTTCGATGTCAATTTTTAAAAACTGGATCATCGGGAAATGACCATTTGGGGCTCAATTTAACATGACCATCGACAAAACTTACTCAATCATAAGCGACCTGATCAACATCGCTAAGATTCTGTTATCATCTGTATTGGGAAGGCGTGCATCCGGAAATTCAAAACTGAGAATATTTGTCTGCTCCTTGAAAAGAATATTCGATTTGAAACGGATGCTTATTTTTTTATCTCCTGAATTCAGAGACTTGGAATAAATTTCATAATTATTCATGCATATATACTTTGCGCGGTCAGATTTTCGGATTTTGATGTGACACGCTATATTTGCTAAAAGCCACCAACAGCAAGCTTGTAGAACAAAAATCCACTTGCAGGAAAAACCGAAAACTTTACCGCGAGCAGTATATGTATATGCTGAACTCCCAATGTCCCAATATGTAGATTCAATTATTCACCTTGCGAATCCTTAAAACCTTGTGATATAGTCCCGCGCCATGATAACTATGTCTGAATTAAATTGTACCTTCTCCGAAAATAAAGACTGATTTGTATTCTAATGTTTAACAAAGGAAAAATTGTCACCCTTGTTGCGTTTCTGTATATAGTGTCTATGGGATTTTTTACCTGGGGGCTTGCTGCCGGACACTACCACATATTTCCCTGGAAACAGATTGAGGTCATTTATTGGGACGTACACGACTTTTTGACCTTTAAAGACGGCCCGCCCAAAACCGTGAAGGAAAAAATTTTA
>NZ_JBFXHE010000378.1:0-4385 GCF_050177295.1 Desulfobacter sp. | reverse complement strand
ACGACGCTCTTCCGATCTCTCATGCGGCCATGTCCACTATGAAAATCCAAAAATGGTTGTGGGCACGATTCCTGTTTTTCAGGACAGGATTTTAATGTGCAAACGCAATATTGAGCCCAAAAAAGGGTGCTGGACCCTTCCTGCCGGATATCTTGAAAATGAGGAATCCGTCCAGCAGGGTGCAGAACGTGAGACCTTGGAGGAGACCCGTGCCCAGGTCCGCATTTTATCGCCCTACAGGATGTTTAATATCCTTTTTGTGGACCAAATTTACCTGATGTTTATTGCGGAACTATTATCCCAGGATTTTGGCCCCACCTCGGAAAGCATTGATGTTCGCCTGTTTTCCCAATCAGATATCCCATGGGATAAAATTGCCTTTGACGTCATCCGCCTGACCCTGGAAGACTATTTCAAGGACCGCGGAAATGCCGGCGATCATGCATTTAAACCAGAGGCTTTCGGGTTTAAGATCAAGGATCTTGAATTTTCACCGGTCAGTGGGGGCGTAATCGGCGATAAACCCTTTTAACCGGCAGGCTGTAAATTTTTTTTCGTAATTTAATTGTCACCTTTTGCCATATGGCGCAGACCTGATCCGCTTTTCAATGTATTACCCTTTGTGGCCGACGCTCCCATGTAAGGACCGCAGATGAAATGAAATAAAGAATAGGAAAGGAGAGCCCAATGGACGCGCTTAAGAATTTCGCCTCAAAAAGTTTCATTGAACAAGTCAACCTGCTACAGGATGTTGAAAAAAAGAAAATCTATGCTGCGATTCCCGGGCTTGTCGACTTATGCAAAAAAAGTGATTCCTTTGATCAGGCAGCGCTTATGGCTGAAAATACGCTCAGGTCCCTTTTACTGGAAAACGAGGCGCAAACCGTAAAAGGCCTTATGTCTGACAATATGAACTTAAAAAAAATCAGTTTACAGGTTTGTTGCCGGAAAAAGTATCCGTCTGCCACGTCTGCTCTGCTCAGACTCTTTTCGGATCTTATTTCAGAACAGCCATCTGAATTGATATCCGGGCATCCCCATTATAATGAAGGGTTTGCAATCCTTTCCGCACTCTCATTGATTCAGCCGCCTGAAGCACTTGACATATTTCGGCAATATCTGGAGCATAGTGATTCTTTAATCGCATCCTTGTCCATTGAAACCATTGGACATTACAAGGATGTTGATTCGGTTGACGCGCTATGCAAAATAGTGGCGGACTCAGAGGCTGACGACTGTTATGAAACCTGCGGTCTGGCTGTCGCCAGCGCAGTTGACGCCCTGGCAATGATAAACACCGACAAGGCAATATCCTTTCTGGCATCAAAAATTCATCACCGCAATCCAATAGCCAGAAGAATCATTCATGACGCCTTGACAAGGCTGGGACCGGAAACCATCCGTTTTATCGCACCTTTTCTGTCAGCGGACAATACGGATCTGAAAATCATGGCCGTAACCCTTCTTGGGGCCATTGGTGATAAAAAAGGGGCGGACTTGATTGTAGACGCCGTTGATAAGGGAATCGCAGACCATCCCAATGTCAGGTTTGCCGTGTATGATGCTTTGGGTCAAATATTTTCAATGAAAGGCCTTGTCCTCCTTTTCGACGGGCTTTCTGAGCAGGATCCTTCAATACTTATCGCTGTGATCACTTCACTCAATGCTCAAATCAATCCGGGTGTGGCAAAAAAATTAAAGGAGGTTATCGGAAAAGGTGACGACCATGCTTCCCGGTTAATCAACGCCGTTGTTGCATCACGGGCACTGTCCTTGTTCGAATCGCTTTATGAAGATGAAACAATTGGCAACAAAATGATTGACGCGATTGTTAAATCAAACGACCAGGGTCTTTGCGGCGCATTTTCTAAAAAGCTGAAATCCATGGCCGGCAAAAGGGCGGCATCTGATGCGGATAAAATCAAATCAATTTCTTCAGGCCAACTGAAAAAAAGAATACTTATTGTTGATGATTCAAAATCCATGCTGGCATTTTACTGCAGCGTTGCTTCAGCCATGGGGATCTCGGTCATAACGGCTGAAAACGGACAGCAGGCATTGGATATACTGGAACAGGACAAATCCTTTGATCTGATCTTGACCGATCTTAACATGCCCGTGATGACGGGAATAGAGTTAACCCGGAAAGTCAGGGCAACTTCTTCTGTGGATAAAATTCCCATCGTAATTGTTTCAACGGAATCGGAGCGGTCACAAGAGCAATTGGCTATGAAAACGGGTGCCGACGATTTTATAAAAAAGCCGTTCACCGCTGATCAGCTCCAAGATAAAATCAAAAGGATTATTTGAACCCTGGCCTGATTTCAATGGTCTGCACCATAGATTTCCAGATAGGTTTCGATCTTTGCTTTCATTTTGTCATCCAGAACAATTTTGCCCTCTATTTCCCGGTTGTGCAGAAAATCAATGATCTCCCGTATGGTAACAATGGCAAAAACGGGAATGCCTAGGGTATCTGCCACCTCTGCCAGGGCGTTTTTGTCTGTTTTCCCCTTTTCCTGGCGGTTCACACTGATGATAATGCCGCAAACCTTCGGATTGCCGCAAACCTTTAGAACTTCCAGGGATTCCCGGATAGCCTTGCCCGAGGTGATGACGTCATCCACCAGGATCAGCCGGGTGTCCGGGGTCAGGGGCATGCCCACCACAGCGCTTTTGTCTGCATAGGTTTTCGCTTCCTTGCGGTTGAACACATACCCTTTGTCAATGCCCATGTCAGCCAGGGCACAGGCGGCCGTGATGCACAAAGGAATACCCTTGTAGGCAGGTCCGTAAATCCCGTGAAACTCTTCTTTGAAATGGGCGTCAATGGCCCTGGCATAATAGGTGCCCAGCTTTTTAAGCTTTGATCCGGTGTCAAACATGCCGGTGTTGATAAAATAGGGGGCAATTCGGCCGCTTTTCAGTTCAAACTCGCCAAACTTCAGGGCATTGCATTGTACCAGAAACTCAATAAATTCTTCTTTATAATTCATTCTTAATCCTTAAATTCTTATTTTCAAACACCAGCTATTGGCAGCGCCAGGCTGCATACTCGTGTAACGGTACCGGCTTTCCGGTTTTCAACAGGGCCCGGGTATTAAAATCCGCCATGGTTCTCAACGCCTTTGATCCAAATACCGGCCCGTCCTTGCACACCACGGCGTAGCCGCAGACACAGGCCCCGCATACCCCGAATCCGCATCTCATGTACCGTTCCAGACTGACCTGGCAGGGGATGGCGTGGGCTTCACAGATCTCAAATACCTTTGCCATCATGATTTCCGGGCCGCAGGTATAGACCATATCAAAACCAGGGACTAAGTTTGCCGATAATGCCTTGATTTTATCCACCAGAATGTCCGTTACAAACCCTTTATAGCCTTTTGATCCGTCATCGGTACAGATTTCGGCCTTTGCCGTAAACCGGTCCGGGTAGAGCAGAAAAGATTTGGACCGGGCCCCCTGGATTAATAAAATTTCGGGCCCGTTATGGGTCTCAAAGGCCTCCACAAGGGGAGCAAGCGGTGCCATGCCGCAGCCGCCGGCCACAACAGCCACCCGTTTATGACCGCTTCCCATATTGAATCCATTGCCAAAGGGCCCCCGGATGCCGATGTTATCGCCAGGTCCAAGGGATACGGCTTTTTTGGAAAAAACACCCTTGGCCTCCACGGTGATGCCGAAGCGGTCCGGGCAGTGATGGGAAATGGTATAGGGTTTTTCATCCACGCCGGGAATCCACACCATGACAAACTGGCCCGGTTTAAAGTCAATGGCCTGGTTGACATACAGGGTGGCGAACTCAGGGCTGTGAACTTCCTTGTCCGCCACCTTGACCATGGCGGGCAACATCTGCGTAATCATAAGGCCTCCCTGTGGGCTGCGCCCCGGATCTCTTCCAGGGTGGTGCCGTGGGCTGCCAGCCAGTCGTTGATCTCCTTGTTTACCTGATTAAACACGGTAATACCCCGGTACCGCACGGCTGTGCCGATTCCCACAAGCCTGGCCCCTGCCATGATGATCTCGATGGCGTCCGTTCCCGTGCTGATGCCGCCCAGGCCAATGATGGGAATGGATACGGACCGAAAAATATCGTACACGCAGCGCACGGCAATGGGTTTGATCATGGGGCCGGAAAGCCCGCCCTTTTTAAAGGCGAGCACAGGAGACCGGGACTCAATGTCGATGACCATGCCCGGCCCTGCCGTATTAATGGCGCAGATGGCATCGGCGCCTGCATCCTCACACGCCTTTGCAATGCCTGCGATATCCGGGGCCGCCGGGGTCAGCTTGGCAATCAGGGGCACATGAATCACTTTTTTAACCGCTGCCACAACATCATGGGAGGATTGGGCGTTGACCCCGAAAATCATGCCGTGCTG
>NZ_JBFXHE010000377.1:0-4400 GCF_050177295.1 Desulfobacter sp. | reverse complement strand
AATCTTTGTCCGATCTGGGCATAACAGATCTGTTTGGCGCCAAGCTGTTTGATATCTCGGGATACCTGTTTGAAAATGGTCTGACCATAGCGCCCCCCCAAGCCTGCCTTTACCATGCCCCCTGCCATGACAGTTTGAAGGGCACGGCCGTGGCACAGCTTGCCAAAGCAGGCATTGATACCCGGGCCGTGCCTTATTGCTGTTCCGAAGCCGGAACCATGGCCCTGTCCCGTCCGGATATCAGCTACAGCATGTTTTTAAGGAAACAGGATGCCATTGAACAAGCGCGTGAGGATCTGGATAATATAAAAAAACCAAAAATCCTGACCAACTGCCCTTCCTGTGTCCAGGGATTAGGCCGCCAGAACCAAGGGACTGCCGTGCATATGGCTGTCGAACTGGCAGGGCTTACAGGCGGTGCCGACTGGATGAATCAGTTCCGGGCATTGATTAAAAACCTGGAAATCGTTACCTTCTGACATGAACCTGATACTGCTGGAAGGCCGGGATTTCATAAGCCCTGACCGGGTGCGGCTCCAGGACGACCGGTGCAGTCACATTTGCCGGGTACTCGGGGCAAAGCCGGGGGATACCCTTATCTGCGGAAGAAAAAATGCAAAGATGGGCACAGGCCTGATCGTGTCCATGGCCCGGCAGTCCATTGAAATGGATATTTGCCTTGACCAGGACCCGCCGGCACCCTTGCCCCTGACCCTGGTGCTGGCGTTACCCCGGCCCAAGATGCTTAAACGGATACTTCAAAGCCTTGCGAGCCTGGGTGTGAAAGAGATTTTTCTGATCAATTCCCGGCGGGTGGAAAAAAGTTTCTGGGATTCAGGCGTATTGTCCCAAGCCGATATCCAGCGCCATCTTGACCTGGGCCTTTGTCAGGCCAGGGATACCCTTGTGCCCCGGGTGCATCTGAAACGTTTTTTTTCTCCCTTTATTAAAGAGGAACTGCCGGAACTGACCAGAAACAAAAAAAAAATTCTTGCCCATCCCCAAGCCCAAGCGTTCTGTCCGGCGGGCCTGAATTCCGATACAGTGCTTGTGATCGGCCCCGAAGGCGGATTTATTGGTCTTGAGGTCAAAACTCTTGTGGACAAAGGGTTTGAACCCATGACCATGGGGCCCCGGATTTTGCGGGTGGAAACGGCTGTAACCGCGTTGGTATCCAGGCTTTTTACCTGAAATACTGAGCTGTTGTATTAAGGGAATAAAAAATTAAAGATAAAACAGGAGATGAAAAAGAATGGATAAAAAAATAGATAAAACCAGACAAGAGGCGTATGAAAGCCTGCCTCCAGGTATCAGAGAAAGCCTGACACCTGAAGAAAAGGAACTGTTTCTAACAGGCGAGCAATGGCCTGACAGCCTTTTTACCAAACTGGATGAATTTATCATTAAAGATAGAGATTAGCCGATTCATTGACATCAGCCGATCAAGAATTTACTATTGAATTAATTCAATTTTTAAATGATCGGAAGAGGCATGAAAACCAATGACCGGCCGAATGCAGCAAGCTCGCCCCTGGAAAAATATGCCAGGTATGCCAATATACTCCAGAAAACAAAATGGGCCAGGGAATTTTCCAGGGATCATATCAAAAAAATATGTTTATATATTGAACCGGTGATGGCCAAACCAGGAGCCATCGTGTTCAAGGAAGGGGATACGGACAAAAGCTTAGGGATCATTGTCAAGGGTGCCATTGACATTATTAAGGAAAACACCCGGGTAGCCACCCTGACCAGTTCCCAGACATTTGGCGAAATGGCCCTGATCGACGGTGAACCACGCTCTGCCTCCGGCATTGCCGTGAAAGAAACCGTAATTTTTTTCATGACCCAGGATAATCTGATTCGCCTGACCCGGGACGATTCACAATTGGGGGTCCAACTGCTGTGGAAAATATCCAAGCTTATCAGTCAGCGGTTACGGCAGACCACGGGGTTGCTGGTGGATTATATGGGAGAATATTGAACTTGCCGCAATGACCAGGAAATCAAAAAATATGATCACAGAAGACGAATTTAAAGAGATCTCATTTGAAGAATTTGAGCAGTACCGCGCGGCAAACAAGGAAGCCGATTTTATAGTGGTTGATGTCCGGCAGGAACGTGAATATACAGCCGGGCATGTTCCGGGGGCCAAACTGATCCCCTTAAACACCCTGGGCAATCATCTGTCTGAACTTGCTTTGGACAAGGATCTGTTTTTTTACTGCCATAGCGGACCCCGTTCTGAGGTGGCCGGTATTATGGCCGCAGAAAGCGGCAGGGACCCGCAGAAAACCTACAATATCACCGGCGGGTTTCGTTCATACCAGGGCCATTCCCTGGAAGGATTTCCCCGGCTCCAGGTTTTTGACTATCAAGAAAGCGATGACAAACTGCTTTACCAGGCAATGGAACTGGAAAAAGCCGCAGAGCGGTTTTATGAAACCATTCTCTCCTTTGCCCCGGATGAAAAATTTACAGCGCCCATTGAACAACTGGCAAAGGCGGAAATGGCCCATGCCCGAACTATTTATTCATACTGGAAGCAAACCGTTGAGAACCCCAAACCCTTTGAGGACCTTTATGGCGCTCTGAAAGGGAATATCCTTGAAAATGGCCAGCCCCTTTCCGAAGTGACGGCTGCGTTGCACGCAAACAAAAAGATTGCATGGACAGATGTCATTGAGATGGCTCTGGGCATTGAAATCCAGGCCTATGATCTTTACCGCACCATGGCAGACCGCCGGGAGCCCGGGCAGGCACAAAACGCCTTTCTTTCCATTGCCCAGATGGAAAAATCACATATGAAACAGGTTGCGCAAATGCTTTTGGATGATTAAACCCCATATTAACAGTGTCAGGTGCCGCAAAAGGTCCGGGTCACCCGTTCTTCGCTGGCAGGGGCCTGGGCATAATCGGTAAACTCCGGCTGTTCGGTAAAAGGATTTTCATAAAGCATTGCCAGCAGGTGTACCTGGCTGAAGTCATCTCTGGCTTCCGCCTCCTCGATGGCCTTGTGAATCCGGTGATTTCTTGGAATAAAAAGGGGATTGACCCGGTTCATTTCCGCCTGAATGATTTCAGGCCTATTCACTGTTGCCAAGCGCTGCTGCCATATTTTAAGCCAGGCCGCAACGGCATCCGGCGCTTTGAAAAGTTTCCGGAATTGCGGCGTCATGTTCGAATCTTGTCTGGTATGATCTGCCAAATAGCGAAAGGTCAGGGTAAAATCGACTTTTTGATCCTCCATGAGGGCAAGCAGCTCCCCAAGAAGGGAATAATCCTGGTTTCCAGGATTTTCTATCCCGATTTTTTTGAGCATACCCGCTTTTCGGGCGTAAAGAAATTCCTGTTCAAACGCGGCCAGGGCCGCATCAATCACCTCCGCTGCCTCTTCATCGGTTTTCCCTAAAAGCGCGTGTAAACAAATGCCAAGACAATGCAGATTCCACTTCATGACGGTGCCCTGATTGGCGTATCGGTATCTTCCCATGGTATCAATGGAACTGAAGACCATGTTTGGGTCATAATAATCCATAAAGGCGCAGGGACCATAATCAATGGTCTCCCCTGAAATTGAGGTGTTATCCGTGTTCATGACACCGTGAATAAATCCAAGCTGCATCCATTTAGCCACAAGCCGGGCCTGCCTTGCGGCAACCGATGAAAAAAATTGCCTGTACCGGTCTTTTTCTTCCAGAATTTCAGGATAATGGCGGGCAATCACGTAGTCGGCAAGCTTGCGTATTGCTGCGTCATCGCCCCGGGCGGCAAAATACTCGAAACTGCCCACCCTGACAAAACCCGATGCGACCCGGGTCATGACGCCCCCCGGATGGATCCCGTCCTCGCGCAGGATTTGTTCCTGGGTAGTCACGATTGCCAGGGCCCTGGTTGTGGGCACCCCCAACGCGTGCATGGCCTCACTGACAATGTACTCACGGATCACAGGCCCCAGGGGTGATTTGCCGTCTCCGCCCCGGGAAAACCGGGTCCTGCCGGAACCTTTGAGTTGAACATCCAGGCGTCTGCCGTCCGGGGTGATTTTTTCTCCAAGCAGAATGGCCCGGCCATCGCCAAGCTGGGGAACAAAGCTGCCGAATTGATGCCCGGCATAGGCCATGGCAATGGGTGTGGAATCTGCAAAAACAAGATTACCTGCCAGACAATCTGCCAGTTCCGGCGTCTCTTCAGTAAAAGTAAACCCCATTTCCCGGCCCAGTTTCAGGTTGTATTTTTGCAACACAGGATCGTGTACGGCCTGGGGCATACTGGGTTCATAAAAATTGTTGGAAAGAGCGGCAAAACTGTTTTCAAATCCGGCTTTAAGGGTTGACACAGCTGTTGTTTTTTTCATATATGCGCTCCTTTTTGTTGCCTCTCCGGAAGGCTGTTTTTCA
>NZ_JBFXHE010000376.1:0-4414 GCF_050177295.1 Desulfobacter sp. | reverse complement strand
CTTGGGTATTACGCTTTTGCATGATAAAAGTACTTTAGTGATATAAATTTAATACTGCAAAGCAATGGTGGTAACGCTATCGATACAAAATTTACAGAGTCGTATTTTCAGAAATTTCGTTTGCTTCTGATTTCTGTCTTTATGTTAATTGGATTGGTACCGCTGGTATTTTTTGGGTTTAATGGGTTTTCCAAAGGCAAGCAGATGATTGAAGAGAAAGCGGCGTCCTATTTAGCCAATCAGGCGAAAAGAAACGCTGAAGCCATTAAACTGTTCATGATAGGGCGGGTGAATGATATTCGTCTGATCAGTAGTATTTGGAATATTTCAAAAATAAATTTCAACGATCATATTGGTCAAATAGCCAATGATCAGCATAGACCCTATGTAGACTTTTTCATCATGACCCAATCCGGGCAACTCGTCTTGAGTACAGGAGAAGGAAAGATTGATTCAAAAATTTTAGAGATGTCGGCATGCGATACACTATCCTGGCAGGGAATAAACATGTCAAAACTATTCAATATTACTAAAAATGATAATTATATCCCTGTATTAATGCTGTCCAAACCCCTGTCATCGGGTACAGCCACAAAAGATAGGTATTTTTTATATTGCCTGGTCGATTTCACAGCGATAAGTGTATTGCTCAGAGACAATAATATGGAGGCTACCGGTGAAGTCTATTTGGTTAACAACGAAGGATTGTTTTTATCCGCATCCCGATTTGGCGCCAAAACCCTTGAAACCAAGATTTCATTGAAAAAACAATTGCCCGAAGGTAATTTGGCTGCATATCAGGCCATTGACTATCGGGGTAAATCTGTTCTGCAGGCCAGACAGCATGTCGATCCGTTTGGCTGGATCGTAATGGCAGATCAGGACATGGTAGAGATACTGGATAGTATCAAGACGCTGGAAAAAAAAGCATTTTTTTATGCCCTCATAACCGGTGGGCTTGTTTTAGTTTTGGCTTTTTTTATATCAACGTCCATTGCAAATATGGTCAAGGAAAAATATCAGCGTGAAAAGCAAATGGAATTTCAGGCGATTCAGAAAGAAAAATTAGCAGCTATGGGTCTTCTAACCTCCGGCCTTGCCCATGAATTGAACACGCCTTTGGCAAATGCGTTGCTTTATACGCAAATTGCCCTTGAAGAGATGGAAGAGCAACCTTTTGACAAGGAGAGCATATCTCAGCATTTGTTAACTGTAATTGATGAAATTAAGCATGGCAGCAGTGTCATAAAAAATCTTTTGTATTTCTCAAGACACACACAAAGTGACCTGCAAACAGTCAATTGCAATAATCTTCTGACAAAATTGATGGAAATCACTATTCCTCACTGTGACGCAAAAAATATTCATGTTGAAATGACTTTAATGCCTGATATACCCGATGTTCTGGCAGATCCCAGCACCCTGCAGTCGATCGTTACGAATCTTGTGGCAAACGCCATTGAGTCCATGCCTGATGGCGGCATTCTTACATTGAGCACCCGCTATATTCCAGTCTTGAAACTGGTAAAAATTGAGGTGACAGATTCCGGTATAGGTATCTGCCGGGAAGATATGTCAAATATATTTAATCCGTTTTATTCAACCAAAAAACCGGGGGAGGGAACGGGTTTGGGACTTTTTATCAGTTATGAAATGGCAAGGAAACTGGGCGGTGATTTAAAGGTGGTCAGTTCAACCCGGGACGATGCGAGCAAACCCGGGACAAATTTTACCCTTGAACTTCCAACTGGGGATTAGGAAGATATGAGTGTAATTCCGTTTAAAATATTAATCGTAGAAGATGATGTGAATTTAAACAAAGGCTTAATGCATGTCATTAAAAAAATGGGGTACGAGGTATATTCCACAACGTCGGGAGAACAAGCCCTGAAACAGATCAAGCAACATTCATTTGATTTGGTGATTTCAGATTTAAAATTGCCCGGCATTGACGGTAAGCAGGTTTTAAAAGCAGCAAAACAATACGATGCCGGTATCATGTTTATCATGATCACGGCATATGGCACAGTAGATACAGCAGTTTCTGCCATGAAACAAGGCGCTGAAGATTATATTTTGAAACCCTTTGATATGGAAGAATTTAAAGTTGTAGTCAAAAAGACGTTGGAGAAGAAATCCCTGCTCATTGATAATATCCATTTAAAACGTCAGTTAAAACAAAAGTATACCTTTGATAATATCATAGGGAACAGCCCCTCAATGATGGAGGTTTTTAAAACTATCCACCATGTAAAAGATTCCAGAAGCACGGTACTGATTCGTGGCGAAACCGGTACCGGAAAAGAACTGGTGGCAAAAGCCATACATTATAATGGAGACAGGGCGGCAAAACCCTATGTCCCGGTTAATTGTGCCGCAATCAATGAAAATTTGATGAACAGTGAATTATTCGGACACGTTAAAGGTGCATATACCGGAGCGATATCGGATAAGCAGGGCTTTTTTGAAGCTGCCGACGGAGGCACCTTGTTCCTTGATGAAATCGGGGATATTGGCAAAGGGCTTCAACAAACCCTTCTAAGAGCCATTGAGAGTGGAGAAATCCGACCGGTAGGATCATTTAAACGGAAGATCGTTCAGGTTCGAATTATCGCTGCCACGAATAGAAATCTTGAGGATATGGTTGAAAAAGGGCGCTTCAGAGAAGATTTGTACTATAGACTTAATGTTGTCACCATCAGTTTACCGCCATTGCGTGAACGCATTGATGACATTGCGCTGCTGGGCTTTTATTTTTTGAGACGTTATGCTGCCCAGAACAATAAACAGATTGAGGAAATATCCTACGATGCCTTAAAATTAATGGAAAAATACAATTGGCCCGGAAATGTGAGAGAGTTAGAAAATATTATAGAAAGAGCCACTTTATTCGAAGAAAGCCCTGAGCTAACAGTAGCAAGCCTTCCCAGCATTTTCAGACACGCTGTTTCAAGAACCCCTCGCAGGAATATCAATTCATTGGATCAAATGAACAGAACGCACATTGAGGAAGTGCTGGAATCGACCGGAGGTAATAAAACCGAGGCCTCAAAAATTCTGGGTATCAATCGTTCTACACTTTATCGGATTATGAAACGATTCAAAATTCAATGATTATCCCAACGTTGGTTCGATCCCCGTTGGAAATTAATAAAATTATCAGGTCAATCCCCGCTAATGAAAGAAAGCCCACTCATCTAAAGTCAACTACACACCTTTGGGTGCAATATGCATCGGTGTTGCATTCTGCGACACCCATGCAACAGTTTTCAATATTCATATCAATAAAAAAAACTTTTTATTTCAAAATGTTACATAGAATCCAAATTTTGGTACGCTCTTTGCTCTTACCATAATCAGAACAGTAAGCAGCGTTTTTATATGAAAGCTAAAATAATTAATTGAATTACTTTGATGCTTCGTTGTGAGTTGAATCTTGGTGCTGATAGACCAGGTCGGCCTATGGCCGTTAATACAAAAAAATCCGGGAGGCTGATAGTCAGTCTGTTTTTTAACTGGAGGGATGATGAAAGATCACATTTTTGGAAATCTAATCGACTGGGGTAGTACGCTGGATACGCTGCACCTTCTGAGAGATTCGGCAACCCTGGACGATCATCAGGAGGAACTGATCCGGCTGCTTCGCTATGACAAAAATTGGCGGCTGCGTGAAGCTGCTGTTGAAGCTGCCGTGACATTAAGAAAACCTTCCATTGAGATGGTAAATCAGATCGTTCAACTGATTAAACGGGATGATCTTTACTATAACATCCGCATTATGGCCACCGAGGTTTTATCAACGCTGCTTCCGGTGATAATGGAGAACAAAGAGCTCAACAAGAACCTTGTCCGCGTGTTCATCAATGAGGCGAACCACGAAGTATCGGCATTATTGTCTTCGCCGGTACCGCCGATTTTCCATGATGTGTTGGACATTACATATGAACAGATTCAAAAGTTTGCTGCAACGGTTTGATTGGCACGCACTTAGCGTTTTAGGGCAAAGGAACGTGCCAGACGAATAATGATAATTAATGAAGCATTTAAATCAACAGCGTCCCATTCAGCTGGGGCTGAACCCAATTTTATAAACAATTAAAATTACAAGAAAACCTTTTTAGTTACTTAAAAAATAGCGTATAATGCAAGGAAATTGACATGGAAAAAGAACTATTGATAACGGAGTTTGATTTAGATCGTCTGGAAAGCCTTTTGGATATGTGCTGGCACCGTAGCGGTTTTGATGAAAAAAACTTAGAGCTTTTGCAAAAAAAGATATCCAATTGTATTGTTGTGCCACCTGAATTTATTCCGAATAATATTATTACAATGAATTCGACCTTCACAGTTGAAAATGAGGTCACTAATGAGAAAAAGACTTATACTTTGGTTTTTCCGGAGGATGCAGATATCA
>NZ_JBFXHE010000375.1:0-4436 GCF_050177295.1 Desulfobacter sp. | reverse complement strand
CATGCTGGTGCCCGGCGGCAGGATTTATGCCCTGAAAGGGGCGCATGCCCCAGAAGAAATCACATCTGAACTTGAAAGGCAGTTTCATATTACACATAAGCCTTATAGCCTGCCTTTTGTGGATGCCCAAAGGTTTGTGGTTATCCTTGAAATCCGTTAGACGCAAAAATTTTTGACATACTTTTTAGTGAAAAAATTTTAAACGGACAGATTCCAGCATACGTCTTGGATGTTACAATACCGCGTGATAGAGATCCAAATGGTGTAATGAACATTACCAATGATAAAATATATAACAGCTCGATTATTTCCGGCTCTCTGCTTATGGAAGAAAGTCGGAATATCGCTGATTTATTACTTAAAAAGGTCGGTTCTGATCAATGGTATCAAGCCATTGTCGTTGAAAATATACTTCAAAAGAGAAGCCCTGTAACCGCCAAAAAACAGGCCAATTTAATAAAAAACCGCCTTGTCCTCATGGATAATGATTTATGGTCACTTGTAAGGGATGGCTCATCCCAGGTCGCATCCCAGGCCCTGCTGTCAGCAGCTATAAAGCACAGCAGAATTCTTGGTGATTTTATGAATACCGTTCTGCGGCGGCACTGGCAGACATTTACAAAAAAAATTGACCTTAAGGACTGGAACCTTTACTTAGAACAATGCGCTCAAATTGATCCGAAAATTGATACATGGAAAGATACAACCCGGTCAAAACTAAAGCAGATTGTTTTCAGAATACTTGCAGAAGCAAAGTACATTGAAAATACACAATCATGCAAATTAATACCGGTTTCCTTAACGCCGGAGATAAAATCATATCTTGTCAAAAATAAGGAAGACTATGTCTTACGTTGTATGGATATTACATAGCCCTCTTCAAGGATTCATATGACACCATTTAAAAACCGTCTGGACAAAATTCTTGATCGACTCACATCTGAGGAACTTCTTTCAAACTCTGGACTTGGAAATGAAATCGGGTTTTATATTTTTGATTACCCTCCTGAATTTGAAGAGCAGGTCAGGGACCATATCCAGTTTATTTTAAGGCAGCTTCCCAAAAAAAAGCCAGACTTAAGAGTTACGCATATCAATCTGTTCGACTTGATTCTTGTTTATCTCAAAAATAGAAATCTTCTTGATCGGGTCCTGGACATTGAGTTGAAAAAGGGTAATGAGGCGCTTCTCAATTCCCTGAAAGGTCCGCTGGATGCTAAAAAAATCGCCAAAGAGTTCATAACTTTTGCACCACCTGAAGATAATGACCTGGTATTGGTGTCCGGTGTCGGCAGTGCATACCCAATGTTAAGAAGTCATAATCTGTTAAATAATCTGCACCACCTGATGGAAGACACCCCATTGGTGATGTTTTATCCGGGCGTATATACAGGTCAGGGGTTAAGGCTGTTTGGAAAATTAAAAGAGACCAATTATTACAGAGCATTTCAACTGGTTGTATAGATAACGCCAACGCATAAAGGAACGCTTTCAATGCAGATCCGGAATACATTCAAAAAGGATATCTCAAGACCCATCAACGGGGTTGTTAAAGCAGACCAGCTCAATGAATCGGTTGTATGGCAGGAACTTGATGAATACGTCGTTACACGGGAATTAGACCAGCATTTCAAAACATTTTTAAAATCATATCTTGGCGCCGTAGACAATCAGAACGATCCCATCATTGCAGGCAGAATGGCGGTATGGATATCCGGCTTTTTCGGCTCTGGTAAATCTCATTTTATAAAAATTCTTTCTTATCTTTTGGAAAATAAAGAAGCACGTTGCCCGGACACCGGATCTTTGAAGCGGGCTGTTGAGTTTTTTGCCGACAAGATAAAAGACGCCATGCTGTTCGCAGACATCAAACGGATTTCCAATATTGATGCAGATGTCATCCTTTTTAATATTGACAGCCGGGCCGATTCAACAGAAGGCCGGTCAGCCATTCTTTCCGTATTCTGGCGGCTGTTCAATGAAAGTCAAGGATTTTGCTCTGATTCATTGCATCTGGCAGAGATTGAAAGATATCTGACCCGCAAAGGCCATTACCAGGCGTTTAAAGAAAAATTCAAAGAAATATACGGTTCAGAGTGGGAAACCGAACGGGATGCCTATTCCCTGCTTCAGGATGAAATTGTAGAAGCCCTATCCATGGTTCTTGATAAAAACCCGGATGCGACCCGGGAGTGGTTTGAAAAATATGAAAACAATTTCAGCCTGACTGTAGAGCAATTCGCCAAAAGGGTAAAAGAGTATCTGGATTCAAAAGCACCCAACCACCGAATCATATTTCTGGTGGATGAAATCGGCCAGTTCATCGGCAGTGATACCCACCTGATGTTAAATCTTCAAACCATTGTTGAAGACTTGGGCAGAATCTGCAATGGCAGGGCTTGGGTTGTGGTGACATCCCAGGAAGATATTGATGCGGTGATCGGGGATATCAAATCTTCAAAAGCAAATGATTTTTCTAAAATTCAGGGCCGGTTCAATACGCGCTTGTCGCTGTCCAGCGCCAATACAGATGAAGTGATCCAGGCCAGACTCCTTGAGAAACAGGACGATGCAAAAACAGAGCTTGAAAACCTGTTCAGCCAAAAGGGAGATATCCTTAAAAACCAGCTCAGTTTTACCCATGACACATCCACATTAAAAAATTATACAACCGCCCGGGATTTTGCCGGTAACTACCCTTTCACCCCGTATCATTTCCAGCTGGTTCAAAAAATATTTGAATCCATCAGAAAAGCAGGCGCCACAGGACTTCACTTAAGCCGTGGAGAACGCTCCATGCTGGATGCGTTTCAGTCGGCTGCCATCAATATCTCATCCAGGCAGATCAATGCACTGGTGCCTTTGTATGAGTTTTTCCCCTGCATTGAAAGCTTTCTGGACACTTCCGTTAAAAGAAGCATTGAACAGGCTAAAGAAAATAAGGGTCTGCATACCCCGTTTGATATTCAACTCCTGCAAACCCTGTTTTTGATACGGTATGTGGATATCCTTAAACCCAATATCGACAACCTGGTCACGCTTTCCATTGATCAGGTGGACGCGGACCGGATTATTCTAAAGCAAAAAATTGATGCTGCATTGTTGCGGCTGGAAAAGGAGAACCTGGTCAACAGAAATGGGGCTCTTTATTTCTTCCTGACAAATGAAGAAAGAGAGGTCTCAAGGGAGATAAAAAGCATAGAGATATCTTCCCATGCAGAAACAGACCTTTTGGCTGAAATCATTTTTGAAGATATCCTGAAAAAAAAATCCAAGCATCGGTATCTGCCATTTAAAAGGGACTATGCATTTAACAGAATTTGTGATGAAAAGCCCTGGGGCAAAAAGATGGAAGATGACCTGCTTCTTGAAATCATCAGCCCCATGCATGACCAGTATCCTGTTTTCAACCCCGGCAAATGCACCATGCACAGCCTGAATAATGAGGGCACGGTTCTTTTAAAACTTGATAATGACCCGGATCTTTTTTCTGAAATCCGGACTTATATTCAGACGAATAAATACATTACAGATAAAAGCGATGCAGCCGCATCCACCAGCCTGAAACAGATTTTAAGAGACAGGGCCGATGAAAACCGGGGAAGACGGGAACGGCTGGTTTCAAAGGTGGATGACCTGATATTGAAAGCCCAATTTTACACCATGGGTAAACCCCTGGAAATTAAGGCGGCAACCACATTAAAAGCCCTGGATGACGCCTTTGATTACCTGGTTCAAAATACCTTCAGCAAGTATGATTATCTGGCCAAAGTCCATGATGATCCCATAAAAGAGATCAAGCAGATCATTTTGTCCGATGATATCGGCCAGCAGCAGGTGGTTCTGGACTTTGCCAAAGGAGAAACCCGGGATCTCAAAGAGATCAGGACCTTTATAGAGTTAACACAGGCTGCCAATAAAGCCATTGTTCTGGATGAGCTTGTCAAACATTTTGCAAAACGTCCCTATGGCTGGCCTGAATTTCAAATTGTGATTCTTGTTGCCAAGCTTTTTGTGGGTGGAAAAATCAATTTACTGGAAGATAAAGCCAAGCTTTCACCCAAAGATGCGATTCCCCTTCTCTCCAAAACCTCTCAGTGGAAAAATGTACAGATTATTGTCAAGGCCAATCTTTCAAGCCATGATCTTCAAAAGGCGCAAAATCTTGGGAAAGAGTTATTCGGTTCCCTGGCACCCGACGGCCAGGAAAAGATCAGCCAATATATCCGTGATGGGTTAACAAAGTGGAAAGATCCTCTGGAAAAATACAAAACCCTGGCAGATACTGGGAAATATCCGGGCAAAAAAGAGATCAATACCTGCTTAAAAATAGTGAAAGCAGTACTTGATATCCAAGATGCCTTTGAGTTGATCAAAGAGTTCAATGCATTAAAAGACGACCTTTTAGATGCCCATGACGACCTTTTGGATCTTCA
>NZ_JBFXHE010000374.1:0-4495 GCF_050177295.1 Desulfobacter sp. | reverse complement strand
GATATTTTAATGACCATGAACACCCAGCGCACCCCTGAATTTTCAAGGGGGATTGCTGTTTTCTGCAAATCCCCCGTTCTTTACACAACCATTTCCGCCATACTGACATTCAACCTTGACCTGGAAACAATTCCCCCGCCCCAAGGCTTTAACTGCGGAGACGTTCATTTTTACCGCCAGGGAAACCTCAACCTGTCCAGAAAAAAACTTGAGCCGATACTGGACCGGTATTTTTCAAACCTTGAGCAACCGCATTAAGCCCTGGACATATATTTTCTGGTTTCTGTATTGACCTTGACCATCTCTCCGATTTCAAGATATTCAGGCACCTGGATCTCAACCCCGTTGGAAAGGGTGGCAGGTTTTGTTCGGGCCGTCGCGCTAGCCCCTTTGATGCCCGGAGCGGTTTGTGTGATTTCAAAAACAAGGGAGGCTGGAATTTCAATGGCCACCAGATTGCCGTCAATGAACATGCCCACAATATCTTCCATGCCGTCGGTGAGCCAGACCAGCTCATCTTCAATATTGTCTTGGGAAATCAGATACTGACCATATTCCACACTGTCCATGAACACATGCAGGTCCCCGTCCGGATAGAGGTACTGAACAGGTTTTCTTTGCAGGCCCACATCATCGAGCATATCATTGCCTTTGTATGATTCTTCATACTTCTGGCGGGTCTTGATACTGCTGAACCTGACTTTGTAAAGGGTGACAGCCCCTCTTGCCGACGGGGTTTTTACATCAATATGTTTAACCAGATACGGTTCACCGCCGATGTCCACCACCTGGCCCTTTTTTAAATCACATGCTTTTGGCATACGTGCCTCTCCTAAAATAAAACTTCATTGCTTTTATAAAATTTACGCTTAGACCCTCAGGCCCCAGACTTTTTTGCCTGTTTACCAGTCCAAGGGAGTTAAAGCAAGTTTATATTGCCAACCGGCCAGGGTTTGAACTCCAACTTAAGGAACTCAAATATCGTTTTTGGAATTATCTTAACAACGCCTGGGAACGCCTGGAAAAAGAGTTTGTATGTCACAAAGATTCAGGGCTTGTTTGAATTATTCGTCATCACCCCCAAACAGGGAAAGTCTGGGGGAGTCATTTGACCAAAAAAACGGAGCCTATCCGCTGGGTGGTCTTCACCTCAGACCATTGATTTGATCTTCCCCAAGTTTTCGATCCAGGTCACCAATAACAAAAGTAACCAACGCCGCTTCAAAATTGGCTTGGGAGTTCTTAAATACCATTATTGTTGACCCAAGCATTGCTTATTTTGTTCATGAATACAATCTCGTTTTTATCATGAAATATCCAGGCTGATGCCTATCTTTTTTACACTCTGTAAAGATAACTTTTTACAGTGTGCAAAGATTATTCAAGAAAATCACAAAAAAATTACAACCTAAATTTCTATAATATAACCATTAATACTCTGTAAATCAAGTAGATACGGATGGAGCTTTCGTGCAGGCATAGAATATGCTTGTCGGCACGAGGAAACAATTCAAGCCGGAGAGTGAAAAACATGTCATACCCTATTAAACATGGGACTCTAAATTTTGATCAACTCTAAACAAACAATGAAGACTAAATTAATAATGAAAAAACTAACATTAAGATCAAAATTAATCATTGGCGGTGTGGTGGCGGCAATCCTTCCGCTGGTTGTCGTGGGATTATTTTCAATAAACAAATCCGCCTCTGCACTGGTTAACATTGCACAGGGGCAGGCAAAGCTCACCGCACAAAATCTTGCAACCATGGTAAACCTTTTCTTGGAACAGGAGATTGAAAAAACCCAGACAATGGCGTCGGTGCCCATGATCCAAAAGATGATGAATAACGCCGGTGCGGAAGATTTCGAAAATAATTCTTCTGATGTGTCTGCTGTTGAGGCATATCTTTCAGAGATATATCAAAAAAATAAAAAAAATTACGATACTATTATTATTGCAAATTCATCCGGCCTTGTATTTGTTCGCGCTGACAGCCATGGCCAAAAATCCGGACTGAAAAAATTAAATGTGGGTGATAGGAAATATTTTCAGGCTGCCAAATCCGGTAATATTACCATAAGTGACCCGGTTATCTCAAAGGTTAGCGGGGAGACCGTTTTTGTCATCGCCGTTCCTTTCCAGGACAGCTCCGGGGCGTTTGCCGGTATTTTGGGATCGGTTGTAAAAATGGCGGTTTTAACCGAAAAAGTTGCGCAGACGAAAATCGGCGAGACAGGTTATCCGTTTATGGTCGGTAATGACGGCCTTTTTATTTATCATCCTGTGAAAGATTATATTTGCAGCTTGAATATAACGACCCTTGAGGGGATGGAGCACATTTCCAAAAAATTGCTGTCCCAGGAAGCAGGGGTTGATAAATATTTTTTTAAAGGGCTTGATAAGATTGCCGGTTTCGCACCTGTACCTGCTACAGGCTGGAGCATTGCGGTCACTCAGAATGAATCGGAGTTTTTAGCGCCTGTGGTTTCGATTCGCAGTATGGTTCTTGCCGCGGGTTGTATATTTCTGCTCCTGATAATTGTGGCGGTCCTGTGGTTTGTGAAAGGCATTATGGCGCTTCTGGGAAATGACCCGTCTGAAATCGCTAAAGTGGCCGACCAGATTGCGTCCGGTGATCTTACATATGAATTCAAAACCACCGGGAACCAGCTCTGTGGTGTGTATGCCAGTATGAAGCAAATGACGGACAATTTGAAAAATATGTTTGCAGACATTTCAAAAGGGGTTCAGATGTTGACATCGTCTTCCACGGAACTGTCGGAAGTGTCCCAGCATATGACATTCGGTGCAGAACAGTCTTCCCAGAAAGCCAATACCGTTTCTTCGGCCGTAGAAGCAATGGAAACGGCGATGAACAGTGTGGCAGCTGCCACAGAGCAGACCAGTACCAACCTGCAGATGATTGTCTCCGCCGCAGAAGAGATGTCTGCAACCATCAATGAGATTGCAACCAATACCGCCAAGGGAAGCCACACAACAACCCAGGCCGTTCAAAAAGCTGAACATATTTCCGGGAAAGTGGATGCGTTAGGCCGGGCAGCAACGGAAATCAGCAAGGTGACCGAAACCATCGCCGATATTTCCGAACAGACCAATCTTCTGGCGTTGAATGCAACCATAGAGGCAGCCAGAGCCGGAGAAGCCGGTAAGGGGTTTGCTGTTGTGGCCGGTGAAATTAAGGAACTTGCAAAGCAGACTGCCCATGCGACTGACGAAATCGGTTTGAAAATCGGCGAGGTTCAGACAACAACCAAGGAATCTGTAGAAGGAATAAAGGCAATTGTTGAAATCATTGACGATATCAATTCAATTGTTACATCCGTTGCCTCTGCCATTGAAGAGCAGTCTGTTACAACCCAGGAGATTTCCAATAATGTCAGTCAGGCAGCCACAGGTGTTCAGGATGTCAATGAGAATGTCAACCAGACGTCTACCGTGGCAGCCCAGGTCACCCAGGATATCCATCAGGTCAGTCAATCCGCAGACGAAATCACAGCCGGCGCCAAGCATATAAATGAAAATGTTCTGGAATTATCTAAACTTGCCGAAAATCTTAACAAAATGGTCGGCAGGTTTAAGCTATAAGCATCAAAATACGGACCTGCCGTCCGTGTTGGTCGGCAGGTCTTACTATAAAGAGGCCATAGGTGCTGGCTATGTAAATCCTGGTGGTGCATAAAAATCAGCAACAGTTTGAAGCAATGGTTCGGACAGTTTTTAGCACCTGGAATCAAGGGATTCCAGCTATACAGCCATTTATTTGCAACTCAGCCTATACGTTGGGTTCTAAATAATTATTCGGCGTTCATCAAAACCTTAATAACAGGGCCTTTCGGACTTTCAAAAACTGTCCGAAGTATTGTGAAGAGCAGATTAAAATTATTACCTCTTAAGAATGTTATCAGTAATAGGAAACCCCACAATTTTGGTATAAAAGCTCGTTTTTCGGGAGGCGGCGATGGGCACAATATCTTGTACCCTTCTTTATTCTGTTGAGGAAAGATAATGATATATAGAATTTAATCTTGCGTTTCCCTACCGGGGATGTTTAATCTCCAAATTAAATTGATTATTACTTTGGGGTCAAACTCTCTTTTCAAATCTGAGGTTATGGAATGAATATGAATAGTCAAGAAAACTACCAGAAACTGTGGATATTGGATTATGCAAGATTTTAAAAATTCCAATCCCATTTTAAGACAATCAATTTCAACATACAGCAAAAATAAAACTCAGAAAAACCGGAACAGAGTGTATGAATCGATTTCAAAGGGGCCTCTTTTGGTTGTTGTTGACACTGTCCCTGAAAGTTTCTTACTGAAGCAGTTATCGAATGAAGAATATTCATTAGACATTTTCGGAAATAATAATTATCTTTCATTGTCAGCAAACATGCTGGCAGTTTGATTGTTTTTTAATTCTATAATGGAGCCTCCCTCATGATTTTTTATGAAACTACAATCAAAAATCCT
>NZ_JBFXHE010000373.1:0-4496 GCF_050177295.1 Desulfobacter sp. | reverse complement strand
ATCACCTGCTACCGGGGAAACCGTAAAAATATTTTATGCGGCAGTGCCTGCCAATCACTGGGGTATCCTGTATATTATTCCTGAAAAAAAACAGAATAGCCTCCCTGGAAATAAGGACGGATGACCCGATTTTAACTTGAAAAGGAATTAGCTTATGCCGCCTATGGTGATTGTATATTTGGTTCTTTCTTTTGTTGTGGGTATTCTTGGCAGAAAAACCTTTCTCGGTTTCTGGGGGAATTTTTTCTTCTCACTGTTTTTCACCCCTGTCCCGCCAATGATCTATATCCTTTTGAACCGGATCTTTAACAAGATTTTTATAAAGAAAACCGCTTAGTGCCCCTATTCGGTATAGAAGGGGCTGTCAAACAGCTTGCGTTGATACCCCAGGCACTGGTACCCGTTTTCATTGATGATGGGGATCATGTCGGTGTCAATGTCAAGGGTCTTGCGCACCCAGTAGCAGATGGACATGGAGATGCCAAAGCTGCGCCCTGTCTGCTGGAATCGCTTGAATTGTTCCAGGCAGAAGTTGCGTTCCGGTGCTGTGCGCTGCCGTTGTTTTTTATGGTCCTGGTTCTCCGGTGCCAGATAGAGGGTGTAGAGGCGCCGGGCCTGGTCCGGATCAAAATGTTCCAGCAGTTGCCCGATCCAGGCCAGGGTGGCCGGGGATACGGTGAGGAACTCGGGTTTGAAATTGACAATGCCGTTCCGGTGGAGTCTCCCGAAAAATTCGGACATCACTTCGTCGTTCAGATATGAGGGAAAAATGGGCTGAACCAGGGCGGATTCGGACAGGATGCCCCGCTTCTGGCAGGCCCGGACCGCAGCCATCCGTTCCGGAACCGGTGCTGCGAAAGGTTCAAGCAAAAGGCGCAGGGAATCGGGCATGATGGAGACACTGGTATTGAACTGCATCTTTCCTTTGAGCTGCTCAAAAAGGTCGATAATCCGCACCCCGTCCCGGGCATACATCAGGTGTTTGATCCCGGCTTTGGAGGCAATGAAAAGCCTTGCCTTGGAATCCGGATACCTTTCATAGTGGCGGATAAAGGTGTTGAGTATCCTGTGGGCGATGCCGGTCTGGAGGGTGGGCTCCTGAAGGGCCTCGGTCTTTGCCGAATAATAATAGTAGTGTTCCTCGTGCCGGTGTTTTTCCAGAATGGGTTCCAGGAGCTGGTCGTAATTTTCATAGGCGCTAAGGGTATGCTCATGAACCCCGTCGGTGACCAGGCAGTAGAGGCAGCCCACCTGGCAGCCCTGCACCGGACTCACCTCGTAGGTAAGGGTGGGACAGTGGGAGGTATAGTTGTGGATTTCCAGGTCGTTGCCAAGATCAATCGGGCCCAGGTCCACCCGGGGCCTGGGGATGGCGGTACGCGCCTCCCAGCGGGCCATGAATGAGCGGCATCCCGCGGTGAACAGATCCATGGTTGCCTCATCCGGTGTAACGCTTACCCCGAGGGCCCTGAGGTCTTTTGTCCCCATCATCCTGGGCGCAAACCCTTTCAGGTTGTAAATATCCGGCTGGTTATCGTAAATCGGTGTCAATTCCATTTATCTGTTTTTTCCTTTATTGTTTCGTAAAAGGTTAGAATCCCGCCTTTAGGCAGGTCGCATTTTGCCGGCACTTGCTTTATCGTCAATTTCTTATTTTTTCCCCATTTTTCTGGCTAAATAGGCGAAGCTAAAGCCCACCTCTCCCGGGTTAGAGCCGCCCCAGGGTTCCAGGGTCGGCCAGGGCTGCCCCGTCCACCTTACCGTTGGCGTTCAGGGGGAGGCTGGGCAGTTCTGCCATGCGTCCCGGGATCATCTGGACCGGCAGGGTATCCTTCAAATACTCCTTAATGCTGTGAAAAAATGCGTCGGTGCCTGTCTGTCCGGCACACCTGACCACATAGGCGGCCAGGCCTGTTTCCCCGTTCCCGCGGGTAAAGGGCCGGACATGGGCCTGCCTGACTTCCGGGTGGGCCAGCAGGGCTGTCTCCACCTCAATGGTTTCGATACGGCAGCCCCTGATTTTGATCTGGTGATCCTTCCTGCCCCTGAAATAGATCTGTCCGTCCTGGCCCAGCAGCCCCAGGTCCCCGGTCCGGTATATGCGGCTGAAGGCAGGGTCCTCTTTTTCCGGGTCATACAAAGGATTGGCCGTAAACCCCTGGGCGGTCTTCAGGGGCTGGTTCAGGTACCCGGCACTGACCTGGTCTCCGGAGATGCAGATCTCACCGGTCCTGCCCGGCGGACAGGGGGCAAGGTTCTCATCCAGCAGCATCACTTTCATGCCGGGCAGAGCCTGTCCCAGGGGATAATCGGACAGGGGCCGGGTAATGGGAAATGCCGTGACATAGGCCGTGGTCTCGGTTGGACCGTAGATATTGAACACCTCATAACTTCTGGGCACAAATTCACGGAGCACCTCCCCGCCGGTGAGCAGGCGGCGTAAATGGGGATTGTCAAAGGCCTGCATATACGCCTCCCCCACCCGGGTGGTCAAAAAGGAGAGATGGATCTTATGGCGCATATAGTACCGGTGAAGGGCCACAAGGGAGATGCGCTCCTCCTCTCCCAGCAGAAAGACCCGGGCCCCTGCGGCCAGGGGCGCGTAAAGGTCCATTACAAAGGCGTCAAATGAGACCGTGGCAAAGGCCGCCACCCGGGTGTCTGTTGTGATATTGTTAAATGCATTGTGCCGCCGGGCAAATCCCAGGACATTGGCATGGGTAAAAACCACCCCCTTGGGGTTACCCGTGGTGCCGGAGGTATAGTAAACCAGCATGGGGGTGTCCCCGGACAACAGATTTTCCCGGGCTGCCTGGGCCTGGCGCAGGGATTCGGACTGCCGTGCGCCGGTCTGCCATGTTTCCGATTGCCATAAATCCGCTGCCACCGTCTCGCAGGGGCAGCCCGGGAACCGGTGTGCCAGGTCCTGGTGGGTCAGGATAAAAGGAGCCCCCGTATCTTCAAAAATATACCTGGCACGGTTCAGGGGGATATCTGCGGCCAGCTGCACGGCAGTGGCCCCGGTCTTTATCACCCCCAGGGCCCAGACAACGCAGTCCAGTCCCCGGTTCAGCACCACCGGGATGGCCATCCCCTTTGTGCAGCCGGCTGAGATCAGTTTCTCCGCTGCCAGGCTGCTGAAAAGATCCAATTCCCGAAAGGTCAGTTTCTGGGCAGTCTCACCCTTGTAGCAAAGGGCCGGGGCATCGGGGCATTGTCCGGCCAGGTCACCCAGCATCCGGGTATAGGTTGCGTGTTCCATATGTTATCCAGTCCTTTCACCAGTATGATTCGTTTCAAAACCCTGGTCCAGGGTCAGTGCCCGGTCCAGAACGGCTTTGGCCAGTTCCCGGGTCATTTTGGGCCAGACAAATTCCTGATTCGCCAGCAGGGCAAGGGTCCAGTCCATTTTTATCTCACCGCCGAAAATTTCGCCCTCTGCCTTCTCCCTTTCCTGCTGGCCTATCCATGCCAGGTACTCCCGGGCAGCCTCTTCCCGGTCACCTGGCCCGACCTGGCCCATGATCCGCAGTTGCGCTTTCAGGGCTGTAACCGGAAGCTGGACAATGGCCTCTTTTCTGGGCAGGGCCATGGAAAGGATTTGGGATATGGCAACCTGGTGGGGGTTGTCGATGTGGAAAATCCCCGGTCCGTGATATGTCTGACCGGCAAGGAGGCAGATGGCCTGGGCAGCCTGGTCCACAAAGTTCGGCCCCATCTTGCCGGTCCCGTCCATTGCCAGACCTGTTTTTGCGATCATCCGGGCCAGGCGCAGAAACATGTTGCTTGGCGCGGCCTGGGGGAACCGGTGATTTACCGTGTCAAGGATCAGGTTTCCGGTACGGAAGATCAGGCAGTCCAGACCGTTGTCCCTGGCCCTGAGCACCCGTTTTTCCGCTGCCTGCTTTGTCCGGGAGTAATGGTTCCGGGCAGGTGGGCCCGCATCCTGGGTAAGTTCGGAAAACCCCGGCAGGTTGACCGCGCTCAGGGTGGAGATATGGGCAAACCGGCAGTGTCCGTACCGGGCGGCCAGTTCCAGCAGATGTTCTGTGGCCGTCACATTGGCCGCAGTCAGCAGTTCCGGGCTGCCGTAGTGGTTGACGGCGGCTGCCGAGTGAAGGATCATATCCAGGTGGGGAAGACAGGTTTCCAGGGCATCCACATCCCGGGAACGGCTCAGGTCCGCCCTGACAGGGATGATGCGTTTTCGGTCCAGCATACGTTCAGCGTCCGCCCTGCCGAAATAAAAGGCAAGGCTTGTATGCAGCCGCTGCCAAGGATCTTTTTCGCCCCTTACCGGCACCAGAATTGTAGCCCTTGTCCGGTCCTGGTACGCTTTTAAAAGAAATGCGCCGAGATAGCCTGTGGCCCCGGTGATCATAATTGTGTGCAGCGGGAGGGGACTGCCTTTTGAAAGACGGGCCGCACTAACCAAAAGGGCCTGGAAATTCGGGACTACCCCGGCGACCTGATGATGACCTGTATGCACAACTGGG
>NZ_JBFXHE010000372.1:0-4501 GCF_050177295.1 Desulfobacter sp. | reverse complement strand
TTTTGATCTGACCTTTGAAGATGCTGCTGCCAGGTTTTCCCAACAAGAGGGAACAGTGGTGCTTTTGTCAGGATCTGACCAGGATTGTGCCCGGTATCATATTCTTGCTGCAGATCCTTGGTTGATGCTGAAAGGGAGCGGGGATACCATTTGTGTTAAAGTCAAAGATTCAGCCGGGGGCTTTGTCTGCCATGAAACCGACCAGGACCCTTTTGACCTGGTTGATACCCTGGTAAAAAAAATTTCCTTTTTGGATAAGAGATTCAACCTGCCCGTGGCCGCCGGTCTATTTGGCTATTTTGCCTATGATCTAAAAGACAAAATCGAAAGCCTGCCTAAGACTTGTGTGGGTAACGGTTTGCCCGATATCTGTCTATACGCTCCGTCCGTTATTTTAATTCAGGATCGAAAAACCCGTGAAAATCGGCTTTGTCTGCCTGTGTTTGACCGGGATAAGGGAGAAAAAGAGGTTCTGGCCAGGGAAGAATACTTTATAAACCGGCTTGAACACTCCTGGCGACCCGGCTCTTTTCACGCTGACAACACAGGGCTTGTTTCTTCATTTGCCAAACCGGAATATCTGTCAGCCGTATTACAGATTATTGAACATTTAAGACAGGGTGATATCTATCAGGCCAATCTGTCACAGCGTTTCGAAACCGGTTTCAGCGGCGATGCCTATGCCTTGTTTTTAGAGTTGTTTAAAAAGAATCCCGCGCCTTTTTTCGCCTTTGTCCAGGCAGGGGATCACCAGGTCGTTTCCACTTCACCCGAACGCTTTCTTAAAGTGGCGGGGCAGACTGTTGAAACCCGTCCCATCAAGGGAACCATTGCCCGGGGAGAGACTCCTGAACAGGACAGGGAAAAGGCAAGAACCTTATCCTTGAGCACCAAAGATGATGCTGAACTGACCATGATTGTGGATTTGATGCGCAATGACCTGTCCCGGGTCACAGAGCATGATTCTGTGGAAGTGACGGCGCACAAACGTCTGGAAGCCTATGACAATGTATTCCATCTGGTATCCGTGGTTGAAGGTCGGCTGAAAGCCGGCGTTTCCTGCGTTGCAGTGGTCCGGGCCGCCTTTCCCGGTGGATCCATCACCGGCTGCCCCAAGATTCGTTCCATGGAAATCATTGATGCGCTTGAGCCTGTAAAGCGTCATGTCTATACCGGTTCAATCGGATACGTAAGCTTTCATGGCACCATGGATCTCTCCATTGCCATTCGTACTGCCCTGGTTCATGACGGGCGACTGAGTTTTTCCGTTGGCGGCGGCGTGGTCTATGATTCAGACCCCCAAAAAGAGTTTGAAGAGACCCTGGCCAAGGGAAAAACGCTGATGGAGATCCTGACACAAGGAGTAGGCCAGCATATTGAAAAACCGCTCATGGCCTGGGTAAACGGTTGCTTTGTCCCCCAGGATCTTGCTTGCCTACCGGCCTGTATCCCAGGCGTTTTATATGGGGCCGGCCTGTTTGAAACCATCCGGGTGGATGCTAGAATTCCCATTCGACTACCTGAACACATCCGTCGGTTGGAAACGTCCTGGAAATCTGTGTTTGGCGGATTTTTTCCGGATATATGCTGGAAATCAATTATCATACAGCTTATTTCCAAAAACGGGTTTGAACAAAAGACTTGCGCGGTCAAACTTCTGGCGGCAAAAGATGATCGGCCGGGACGGCATGTATTTGCTGCCGCCTTTATCCGCACCTATGTGCACCGCCTTGAACTTCTTGGTAAAAAAGGTCTTGATCTGGTTACCTTTCCCCATGTCCGACACTCATTTCTGGCAGACCATAAATCCATGAATTACCTGTTCTACGACTTGGCCCGGGTCTTTGCCCTTGAGCATGGTGCCGATGAAGCCCTGATTTTAAATTCAGACGGCACGGTATCTGAAACCAATACCTGTAATATACTGGCCATAGATGGGAAAAATATGATAGTGCCCGCTTCCAGTCATGTGCTCAATGGGATAACGCTTAGATGCGTCATGCAGATTATGGCAAAAAAGGGCTTCATTGTAAGCAATATGTCTGTAGATGTTGAAACGTTTTGTACCCTGCCGTACGTGTTTGTGACCAATGCACTGATGGGAATGGTCCCGGTCCGGCGTATTAACAACACGATTTTTGAAATGGACCGTCTGATTTGCCGTCAGGTCAATGAAATGCTTTTTTCTGCTTGCTGAATCAATCGAACGCCTTGTCTGAAATTGTAGAACCTGACCAAGTGGTAATCCTGATTTTTATCTGCTGTTCATGGATAAGCTTGAATTTAAGGGTTAAATAGGGTATTTTTTCTTTCGTTTTTTTTATATGAAAATAGAGACAAGATACAAGAAACAAGAGGGCGAAGCGCCTGCGGCGCCCATTTTAGCCCTGAATTGTTGGAGTCTTTAGTTTCATTGTTTGTTGTGGGCTTGCGGCCCATGTGGGTTTTTATATGAAAGTTATGGGTAGTGAGGTTTAAAACAAGCTGTTTTCTCAATACTCAATACTCACATCTTTCATTGTTTGTTGTGTCCGTCAGGACATGGTCTTATAAGAAAGTATGGGTAAGTTACTCATACCTTTCAAGTTTTTTTGTGGGTTAAATCCGGGTGTTGACAGTCCCGATCGGCCCATGGCTGTTGGTAAAATACAATGGATACAAATAATGAAACATATCAATTTTATAATCATTTCTTCATGTTTGTTTATTTTTGCGGGAATGGCATATGTCTGGGCGGGTCCCAGGGCCGTACCCGTGGCCCCTTTTTTTGAGTTTGAGCCCGTGCTTGAAGGAGAGGATTTAACCCATGATTTTATAATAAAAAATCAGGGGGATGCCCCTTTGAATATCACCGATGTTCGACCGCCTTGAGGGTGTGACAGAAAAGCCTATGACAGGCAGATTCCTCCGGGCGGGGAAGGAAAAATCACCATTGGAGTTAAGACCGCAGGATATGGCGGGCGTGAGGTAATTAAAAATATTTTGGTTAAATCCGACGATCCTGAGAATAAAAAATTTTATTTAAAAATTGCCGGTAAAGTTAAAGAGATTGTCAAGATCAGCCCCAGCACTGTGAACTTGAACGGGGTTCCCGGACAGACCGTAAGTGAAGTGGTCACAATTGAACCGGTGCAGATGGATGAATTAAAGATCCTTGGCATGACGCTTAAATATAATAAGCAGATAAAGGCTGAGTTGATCAAGCCCGCCCAGGGGGAAAAAACCTGGAAGGTCAGGGTTTCCTGCTATTCCGAGCACCCTGCGGATATTTATGATTTTATTACACTGACAACAGACAACCCCAATAAATCGCATTTGAGAATTAGGGTCTATGCTATTTTTGAAAAGGATGAGCCTATGGAAAAGAGCGATTTAAGGACACCTGTAAACAATGAATAGCCCCAAGAAAGCTAACATAATGGATACGTCAGCAATTAAGGCCGTTGTGTTTGACTGTGACGGCGTCATGTTTGATACGGCCCTGGCCAACCGTAAATTTTATAATGATCTTTTGGCCGCTTTTAATAAAGCGCCCCTTGACGATGAGCAGTTTAAAAATATTCATATGATGACGGTAAGGGCTGCTGTTGAATATCTTTATCCGGAAATGGATGACCACCAGCCTGTATACAAAATGATTAAAAGTATCGGTTATGAAAGTGTGGTGCCTTTGATGCTGATGGAACCGGGCCTTATTGAGTTGCTTGATGCAATAAAGCAGGCAGGCCTGGTGCGCGGTGTGGCCACGAACCGGACAAATACCATGGGACGTGTACTGATTGAACATAAGCTGAAAAAGTCATTTGATATTGTTGTCACGGCATCGGATGTGGCAAATCCCAAACCCTTTCCTGACCAGCTCGAAAAAATTATGGGGGCGTATGCGCTGGTGCCTGAACAGCTTGTGTTTATCGGGGATTCCATTTACGATGAAAAAGCGGCTGAATCGGCTGGAACGTGGTTTATTGCATTTAAGCAGCCCGGGCTTGAAGCCCATGCCCATGCCGTATCCATGGATGAGATAGGGGAACTGTTAAAGTTAAGCAAATATAAGTCTTGACAAATCAGCCAATCATCATTAAATCTTACAAGATTTTTAAATAAAATTGAAGTCAGGTGCCGGGTCAAGGTATTTGACACCTATAATGGAAGTTAACCATAGATTAAGGAGAATGACGTAATATGTCTAAATTAGTTGCACCCCATGGCGGGAAAGGTCTTGTATGCTGCAAACTTGAAGGCGCTGCTCTGGAAGCTGAACGGAAAAAAGCCGCAGGTCTGAAAAAAATCGAAATCTCTTCCCAGGTTAAAGGCGACCTGATCATGCTGGGTATCGGCGGTTTCTCTCCGCTGAACGGTTTTATGACCAAAGCCGACTGGAAAGGCGTTTGCGAAGACTTCCTGCTGGCTAATGGTACTTTCTGGCCAGTTCCTGTTATGCTCGACGCTTCTGCTGCTGATGCCGCAGCAATCAAAGTTGGCGATGAGATCACCCTGGAAA